>JAIRWK010000048.1 GCA_031268995.1 Planctomycetaceae bacterium | reverse complement strand
TTCGGTATAAATAACCACAGAGAACACCAGAGGTTTTTGAATACAAAAATATATGAAGGAACTGCTGTTACGCAAGAGTCCATATTCGGTCGTTCCGCTAGACGCAATATGATTGTCACTGCGTGGCAAAAACCGTAGGGGCAACCCTTTCGGTTGCCCCAAAAATAAGGGCGACGGCAAGCGTTGTCCCTACGCTTGGAAAGATAGGAGTCGCGAGCGGCAAAAATCAAACGCACCGCTGGTGCGTAACATGAGTACCTAATAGGAAAAGACAGGCAAAGCCAAACCAACACAAAACAAAGAAAGTCAGATAAAATCCGGCTTCCTTTGCTTCGCGTGTCATTCATTATTGTACGTTTAAATCTGCAGATGCAGATTTAATAGACTAATTGGTATAGTTACTTAATGAAGTTACAACAAACTTGTACTGACCCGCAGGACATGAAAATGTTGCCGAACGTTTATCTGCCCCATCACCATTAAAAGTCCCTGGACCAGAATATGATGTAATCCATGTTACACCATTGTCGATTGTTTCATAAGTTTCGTGGAAGTTCCCGCGAGTTGCGGGGAACAAGTCATCGAAGGTTACGGGGAGTTTAGCTTGATTATTTTTGTTTCATTGCATCGAATAGTATTCTTGATGTACTTTGGCGCATGATTCGTTGGTCAACTTCTTTGCCCTCAAGCAACGTTTTACGTACATCTTTGCCCGAAATGAAAACTGGTTTTTCGTCTTTGTGGTTGTCCATCAAGTCAACTTTTCCAATTGATTCGTAATACGCGGCAAATCCGACTTTGAGCGGCTTGATTTGCAATTCGCCGTTTAGGTTGTCGAAAATTTCTTGAGCTTCAAAATCGCCCCAAATCGCTGTGCCGTCATGATACGGTGCGTCAGCGTGTTTACGCCCAATAATCAAATCAGTAAAACCGAAATTTTGCCGATAAATCGCGTGCATTACCGCTTCTTTGGGACCGCCGTAAAACATCTTTATATCCAGACCAAGCAAAATTACCCGATCAATAATCGAACCGCCAACCTTGCGCCAAAGTTCCGCATCCGCATCACCCTCGCCAAGCGACCGATTTTCCAACAACGCCTCATAAGTCCGCATTCGTACTCCGGCGTTTACATCATCTGATTTCGTCTCGCCAACCAACGGATTCAAACACGCGCCGGCATTGAAACCGCGCCGCAATAACTCCTCAAGCCCATAAACCAACGCATACTCATGCGCTCGGTGCAACGGATTACGAGTCTGAAACGCCGCTACTCGCTCCCAACCCAAACCATCAAGCAACCGGCGAACCTCACGCGGTGCCAAAATATATTTGCCGTAATTATTATTTTTGGGTTGCGGCAAAACTGTTATTTCGCCGCCGATTAAATATGTCTTGTCCGCGTCTTGTTTGAGAGCCATGTCCGCTCCCGGATGATCCGTTCGGTCGGTCAAATAGACGCTTTTAAGATATTTCAATTTGTCCCAATAAAACACCGACGAAACCGCCAACAACGCAACAATTTCACCGGCAGAATTGACAACAGCAACCTCCTGACCGGTTTTGATTTGCTTGGCAATTTCCTCGCTTACGGGCAACGAAAGCGGGATCGTCCAAGCGTATTTTTTACCGCCTAACTCAATTACAGATTCGTCAAGAACCTTGTAAAATGTAGCCTCATCCATCGGTCCCACAAGCGGCGTAAGACCGCCGTCGCCCAAACGATAAACTGTTGAAAGGTCTGCGTCACTCACAGGCACCCTAAACAATTTCGCAACCCGCGACTTGAAAGATTCAATTTCATCAACCGAGACTGTTCGATTGACAAGCTCTGCCGCATTACCATGCGGAATTATTCTGCTCATAATTTATTGATATAAAGTTTAAAATTTTTATGTGGGGCGTTATTGTTTCATGGCAACTGACGATGCCGAAGCCGACATATTGACCAACAAAATCAACGTCAATTTTAATCTATGGGCTTCGGTATACCATAGCCGGTAAGGCGATAGGCTTCGCCCCTGAAAAACCGCTTCACGTTGTTACGCTTGCGTGTTCAGCTTTTAAACAGCTTGAGTATATATTCAACCGTGCAGCCCGCATTCTGTTTTTTGTTTTCCTGCCCATCGACCGGCACGTTCGTCTTCGTTTGCGGTTGTCGGGCGGGTGCAAGGTTCGCAGCCAATGCTTGTGTAACCTTGATCGTAAAGGCTGTTGTAAGGGACGGATTCATCGACAATTCGCTTCCAAACATCTTTGTTAGTCCAATTAACCAAAGGCGCAATCTTGACCAACCCAAATTTTGAATCCCACCCAACAACCGGCGTATTAACACGAGTCGAACCTTGATCACGCCGCAAACCCGAAATCCAAGCATCATAATCCGGCGCAATCGACTCCAATACCTTCACCTTCCGCTCATAACAACACCGGTCCGAATCAATCTCATACAACGCACCGCCATTGACCGCCTCAAATTCCGCAACCGAAATATCAGATGAACGCTTGACAATCCCAAGCCTATATTTCGCGTTAATTCGGTCAATCAATTCAAGAGTTTCGGAAAACTGATAACCGGTGTCAAGATTAAAAATCGGAATACGTAAATTCAACTTCGCAAGCATCGATAAAATAACACAACCACTATTACCAAGCGCGGTACCCATCGTCAACTTCGGCGAATACGTATCAAAAGCCCACCGCAAAATCTCCTCCGGCGAACTACCTTCCAATTCCACAGACCAACGCTCAATAAATTTAGCCTGATCCGGCGTAGGAATTTTTTTTGTTGTCATCATGTTAGTAGAAAACGTAGTTTTTAAAAGCTCCATTAATAGTGTTGAAGGAATTACTAAAAATTATACCGTAGCTGGTAAGGTGGTAGGCTTCGCCATTGAACAACCGCTTCACGTTGTTGCGCTCGCATGTTCAGCTTTAGGAATTTTAAAGTGGCTTCATACTATTTGCCAAAAACAAATTATTTCAAATTCGGTCGATTTTCGGTCGACAGAAATCGACCAAATTCGAATAAAATTAATTTTTAGAAATTCCCTTGATAATGTTGAATAAATGCTTACGTTGTCCCTCACGTCCCTTTGTCCCTTCTAAAGACGACAACAGCACGGACATAATCCATGCCGTTGTCGTAAATTTGGACAATAATTCGGGCAATGGTTTTACGGTTGCCCGAATAAACAAAACTTTACCGTTTTACACCAAAAGGCAATGCGTTAAACATTTCGGGTACAGGGCATTGATATGCGGGATCGGCATCCGTGAAAAAAGGATCAAACGGTCCTGGGCGTTGTACAATTGGTGCTGTTTTAATTCTTGGGCGTTGCGAAATCCAATCAACGCCTTGAAATACCGGATCGTCGATTTGCCGTAACTCCTCTTCGCCAATGTAAGGTCCCATCGCGTCAACCCACAAAATTACACGTAATAAATCATCGCCCGTTACTTTAACGTCGTGATGTTCGCCGCTTGCCATCCTGTTAATCAGACGGCTTTTGTAGGACAACTTTTTCATTGGCGGATAAGTTGCGTATCCTGCGGGATCGGTTGTATTGTAACCCTCAACAAGAATCGTGTCCGCCCAACCAAAACCATTTTTGGCATTTTGGTCACCGTGATAAGCTCCGCCCCAAGACGGCGCACCAAGCAAAGTCCAATACGGCTCCTTAAATCCATGAGGACCGGAACGCAAAGTCGAGTTGAATTTTTTGTGTGCTTCGTTATTTGGGTCTTCGTGGCATTTGCCGCAATATTTATCCAACGCCGGTTGCACATAACGTTCATAACCGACCGTTATATCCTTCCACGCTACCGGTTTAATTTCGGACGGCAATCGATTCATTGCCTTACCCATTCCGGCTTGCACTACCGAGCGGTTGTGCGATTCGTGGCAACCAAGACAACCGCGTATCTCACCGGGCATCACGCCCGTAAAACTCTTCATCGTCTGCAACGCCCTTTGGTTTTCGTCCAAAAGTTGAAAATGCAACGCAATACCGGACGGCGCATTAAATTTCACCGACCCGTCTTCCTCAATCGGAACCGTACCGATAATCTTTTTTATACCTTCACTTTGCACGGCGGAAACAACTGGTCCCGTGCTAATATAAGGACGTTTGTACCAATAAGTGTAAGTTTTATGTTCAATTGACCAAATTCGCAAAAATTTTGCCTTGTCCTTTAACTCCGTCGGCGCGTTTTCATAAACGTTGTTGCTGTACAAAATACCGGTCGATGGTTTGTCGCGGGTTTCCCAAGTAGGCCAATTCACACGATCAGTTTGTGTCGGTGGAACCGAACGCGCCCGCAATGGTTGAGCGTCCCAAATATTATGAACGCCTTCGTTTATGATTTCGCGATTGCCGTTGACATCCATTAACAAGAGGACAAATTTCCCGTGCCGATTCGCCGAAACAAGAAACTCTTTCTCACTCAACGGATACGGCGAATAATATGCGCCGTAATTACTTCGGTGATAATCTTCTGTTTCTTTCGGGTCAATAGGACCGTTACCGCTTTCGGGCCAACCGACTTCTTGCGTAACTTTTGTCAACCCGTCTGGAAAATTCAAACCCTTTACCGGATCAACAATTCCAACACTGCCCGCGAACCACTCATGATGCGCGCTGCCTGTAAACATAACCTTTTGGCTTCCGGGTATTTGGCGGGCATCTTTCAACAAATCAGGCCAAACCGATTGATTGCCCCAAAATGTTTGTACAAGCGTTCCGTCTTGATTCATTGTCCAAAGCGATTGACAACGCCAGAGCGGTTTATCTGTATATTCCCAACGAGTATAAATCACTCGCCCATCCGACATCAACGACGGCGTGTACTCCGGTTCGCCGTTGCGTGAGACGATATAAAGATTCTTGTCGCCGGTTTTTGTATCAAGCGGCATTCTCGCCAAAACCGGCGCATTTGTCGGCGGCATACAACGAACATATAAATATCCACGTGTGGTTGTAAACATAATGTTCTTACCATCCGGCATATAAATCGGATCAAGGTCGTCAAACATTCCACTTGTCAGTTGTCTGAAGCCGGAACCGTCGGCGTTGATTTCGTAAATATGGAAAGTCTTTTCGTTGTGTGGTTTGAAACTAACGAGAACTTTTTTACCGTCAAAAGAAACATCTGGTCGCCAAAAAGTACCATGCAATGGTTCTTGCGGCAAGAGTTTTTTCATTTTGCCCGCAGGATTTAAACCTTCTTGAATTACAAGCCGACCACCCGGCACTGCTTGATAACCGAGCAAATGTCGAGTTTCGTGATGTGATTCGTTACCTTCGGGATAAGGACCATCGTTATAAACAATTGTGTCGAAATCAAGAACAGGGTTTTTGAACATGATTTCGCGTTTGATTGTCCGCACGGCAAAGTACAATTTTCTTTCGTCGGTGTCGTTCTTTTGTTTGACTTTCGCTTGCGATTCAAGCTCCGCAAGTTTTTTCAATTCCTCCGCAAAACCTTGCCCGTCAATACGTGCGGCTAATTTTCGAGCATACTCAATCTCATTCAAAACATGCGCAATCGTTGGTTTTCCGCCGCATTGAAAAAGCCAATCATTTTCGACAACTTTACGGGCTTCATCTTCATTCCGGTCTTTAGCTTCGGGCGTTATCGGCACGTGATAAGTTGCGACGGCTTCGTGTTGACGCGGGCGTTCTTGAATCATTTTTTCCATTTTGAGCTGCAACAATTTCAATTCATCAAGCGTCATTTTTTCATAATCGTTCACCAATTTCTCCTTCTCTTCGGCAATCGCTTTCCATTTCACCTTCTCTTCTTCCGAGAGAACATCCCATTGCATTTTCGTCAAAGGCAAATATTCAAACGCGCGTTGTTCGAGTACTTTTAGGCGGGCAATAAATTCTTCGGTTGACGTGATGGCGTTGTCAAACGGACCTTCTTGATTTCCGAGAATGTAGTTGTTGACTTCTTCGGGGAAATCCTTTTGCAACAAACGATGTAGTTCAACAATTACCGCCTCGTTTTGTTTACCTTTGCCGATGAAATTGAACAATGTTTCCTGCATATTTTTACCTTTTTGGTAAATTTGTTTTGCGGTATTTATTGCTTCTGAGTTGAAGGATGTGTTGTTGCAGAGTTTTTTAATTTCTTCGGCGGTCAATGCTTTTGAGTAAAGGGAGCATTCATTGATTTTGCCATTTAAACTTTCCCAACCGTAATTTCCGATGTGTATTACTCCGCCTTTTTTTGCAACGTAACCGAAGTTGCCTTCTTTGCGGTATGCGCCAACTTCGCGACCATCAAGATAAGTGCGAATCCATTTACCGTCAAAAGTTCCGGCGACGAAATGCTTCTTGCCGTCGAGAAGTTCTTTTGGGTCAATGATTGAGTCGCATTCGTAGTAATAGTTTCCGCTTCGGACTCCGAAGGTGAGAAACCTTGTCCAATTTTTCTTTACACCAGGTACGCCGTAAGGCTGTTGAAAACCGAGCAGAAAGCGGAAATTACCGTCTTCTTTGCGGATAACGTATTTAGTATCGCTCAAGTCTCTCAGCTCAATCCAAGCCGTAATAGTGATTTCCTTCATACCTTCGGGCAAAACTTCAGGTGAAACGGTTTGTTTACCGTCTGCGTCTGTGAGTTTAGCGTCAGGGTCAATTTTCCATTGTTTAACGAGACCGTCTTCGGTAGCCAACAAGTTTGCAGTCCCGACAGTCAAAAACATTGCCGCGAACAGCAACGAATAAACAAAAGTTAGTTTATATTTTTTCATCTTTGATATTTTTGGGTTTAGGGTTCAATCCGAACTGGTTAATTTGAATTTGGACAAGCATTGAAATCAATTGCCCGCAACAAAATCAACACAACAACACCTCCAACACAAATCATCGCGCCGTCGAGTTGTCAACAGTTGATCATCGGTTAATCATTGGCGATTACCGAATCACAATCTGCGATCAATCGGCGACATTGTACAGATTCTCAAAAAAAAAACAACACACGCGAAATGTATGCCGAAGCTGGTATACTGAAGCTACTTTAAAATTCCTGAAGCTGAATACGCAAGCGCAACAACGTGAAGCGGTTGTTCAGGGGCGAAGCCTATTGCCTTACCGGCTACGGTATAAGACGAACAAAACGGCAGGCATCGGTATAACCTTAATATCTGAAATTATCCTAAAATTCGTCAAAATCTGTAAAATTACTACAAAAGGATCAAATTACTGTCGATAAGCAAGTTGACGTTAGGTAGGGGAGTTGGAGCGTAAATTTTTTCCTCTACTTTGAGATTTGTCCAAAGTTTTACTTTAGAGATAAGGCTGTTCACGTTTTACGATTTTGCAACGGACACGGGCTTCAATTTTTTGGGGTTTGGATTTGGTTTTATAGTTTTGTTGTCAAGATTTTCGATGTGTTCGGTAATAGGAGTTTGAAAATGCAAGTTAAAGTATATACGCCGCGTATGATTGAGATCGCAAGTGAGTATCTTCCGGCGTTGGCGAAGCGCGCGGCGGATAGTTTGGGCGAGCGTGCCGGTGAAATATCCGCAACTCGCGGACATCTGGTAAGACAAGCCGTACAAGATGGATTGTTGCGTGAGTTTGACGATTTGATTGGTGAGGATGGTACGGTTGATCTGGTTTGTGATCCCGGAATGGAGATCCCGCTTGAGTTGGAAAATCGGACATTGACGCTTTGCGAGTTGCTGGAGGCACTTCACTACAAACGAAATTGGGCGGAAATGAAATCGAAAAACGATGCAGCCTAAAATGTGTTTCGATGAAGGACAAAACTGGCTACGGTATTTTTGCGTCTCCAGTGCGTTTGGGAATTGCGCAACAGATGATTCTAAAATCTTAGTCGGCGAGCGATGTTAGCACAATGCGCCTTTATGCCTTTATTTTTAAGGACAAAACAGATTTGTACTATTAGAGGTGCATGTACTGACTTCTCTCATTGAAGAAGTAGTTTTTAGAACCTTCCTTAGAGATGTTGAGCAAATGATCGCTTTGTCCCTTATGTCCCTTGAAAAGAGACCCCCCCAATAATACGCCCGAGCTGTTTTAAAATTCCCGAAGGAAGAGAACCGAAGGAAGAGAATCTTATGACTAATGACATTAAACAACCTATTGCGTTTTCCTTTCAGGATTATCGCGATGAGGCGATAGTGGATTTTTTTGCAAACGAGAACCGCCCATTTCGACCTGATGTTTCAAGTGGTCGTCTACGTCTTGTTGGTTCCTCTCGTTTGGAGGTGCGTCCGACGGTTGCGTTTCGTGCGTCGAGTAGTTTTACGGACAAGGCAAAAGGTGTTTCCGCAGACGGTTTGACCGAAACGATTGACAACCGCCAAAGAAATTCAAAATCTACCCCCAAAACATCTACGCCTAAAATATCTACAAAATTTCCACGAACCGCCAATTTTCCAAAAACCAACACACTAAAATCAAACGCGCAACTTAAATCGCCGGAAATAATTGGAGTGGTATCTTTGGTTAACAAAGGCGAAAATGTATTGAGTTCGGCAGGCGAGGTCAGCGAGTGGATTGAGGCGGCGTTAAGTAAACCGACGCATTCGCTTGCGTCGTTATCGAAAGCTGACAGAACGTCGATTGTGGCGAACAGCAAGGATTTAGGTTTTGGAATTGGGACAACGGATCGCGGTGTAGCTGTGTCTGGTGTTGGCGGCGAGGTTAGGTCGGGCAAGGGAATTAAGATTGGCGATCTTGAGCTTCCGGCGGTTGAGACTCCGGTTTTACAACCTGTGCTTCCGTTGCGTGATCGAATTAGTGCATTGAAGAGTATGGCGGCAAAAGGCAATGACACGTTGAAATTGGTGGCGTTGCAAGTATCGGAGATGAGGCGTGAGGTTGCTGATGTTGTTGGCGGCGGTGGTGGTGGCGGTGTTGAGGTTGGTGGTGAGTTGGGTGAAGGTTTTGGTTTGAGGGTTGTGTCTGGTTGTGTGGATGAATGCGATGAATTACGGGCAGATGATGTTGTTGATCAATCGGAATACGCGGGTGAAGAACACGATTCGAGGTATTGTTATGACAATGCTCAAAGTCCCATTAAGTTTGACCCAAATTTACAAAAATTAGTGCAAGCGTGGTCGTGGTTGCCGGAAGCAATCAAGGAAACGATAGTATCTGTTGTAGCTGTCGCCGAGAAAGAGAAAACGTAAAATTTATCGTTGGAGTTGTGCCGAATCTTAAGGTGCATTTGGAACAGAATGGAACAAAGGCAACAAAGGGGAATTTCTAAGGGGAACTCCCAAAAACCTAGTTTTTGTGAACAGCAACAGTAACTATTTAGTAGTATAAAACCGTTATTTG
>JAIRWK010000047.1 GCA_031268995.1 Planctomycetaceae bacterium | reverse complement strand
CTTCACTTCATGCCATAAATCTTTGGACGTAAACTCGTTATCCGACAACAAACGGGTTATTTGATCATGAGATAAATGACCATCAAGCAAGCGGGACAACCCCGTTGCCGTTGTCATGCCGGTACTACTCAATAAATAACTCATGTTACGCAGAGCCCAAATCCAGCCTTGCTCTCGTTTCCCTATTCAACCCAAACCTAACCGCTTTCGGCTATTTTTAGGGCATTTTTACACAAAAAGTCCTGTTTTGAGGTGCATTTTCACCCAATTTTTACCCGGGTGCGTAACATGAGTTGGTAATTGATATTATTGCTCATTTATTTATTTTATTGTTATCGCTTCGGACAACAAATACTATTGATATTTTTGTTTGTGTTTTATCGTTAAATTTTTTGGCTTATCTGATATTCGGTATAAAAGTGAGGATATTTTTATGCGTTTTCTACTCAAGCTACTTTAAAATTCCCGAAGCTGAAAACATAATCGCAACAAACGCATTTTGCGACATTGCGATTATGAGTCCAGCTTCTTGAATCTTATACCGTCGCCGGTAGGGCGATAGGCTTCGCCCTTGAACAACCGCTTCGCGTTGTTGCGCTTATGTGTCCAGCTTCGGGAATTTTAAAGTAGCTTCAGTATAAACAATTTTTGCATCCGTTTTCAACCTTTCAAAATTTTCAACGCTTCTTCGCGATAACAATCCATCAAATACGGAATTTTTGTTACTTTGGTACATTCTTCCGTAATCGACATCAACTCCGATCTGGTGATTTTTGAGACGTTAAATTTTCTCGATCCAGCCATTAGCTGCTGAAGTCCCACTTTGATTTTGTCTGCGTAACTGTAAATTCCAATTGCACCTAACGGAACATTTTGAATTTCTTTTGAGCCGACAATATCTTTCACTTTTTCGTAGTTTACAAAAATCTCTTCCGGTTTGCTTCCGAATTCTGAAACGGTTTTCGGCAAATTGTTTTCTTTGATCCATTGCTCAATATTTTTGCCAACCATACCTGGAATCATCAACGCACGTCCCATACATACCGCTTTGACGTACGGCGAACCCAAAGCCAAAGCCTTAAAAACGCCGTCTTCCGAACTGAATCCTCCGGCAAAAGCCAAGTCAGGAACACGCTCGCCTTGTTTTGCCAAAATTGATGCGTATTCGTAAGCCGCGCTGTGCAAATAGATTGACGGCACTCCCCATTCTTCCATCATCCGCCAAGGACTCATGCCCGTACCACCAGACGCTCCGTCTATCGTCAAAAGATCAATCTTCGCCTTTGAACAATACTTAATCGCCATCGCTAACTCTTTGAGACTGTAGGCTCCCGTCTTCAACGTAATACGCTTATAACCCAACGCCCGCAACCGCGTAACCTCCTTCATAAAACCCTCTTCGGTAACAAAACCAAGACGGCTATGACGCTCAAATTCTTTAATTGCACCGGCTTTGAACGAGGCTTGAACAATCGGATCAGACGGATCTGGAGTTACAATATAACCGCGTTTTTGAAGCTCAATTGCACGCTCAAGTTGCGCAACCTTAATCTCGCCGCCAATACATTTCGCGCCTTGTCCCCATTTCAATTCGATTGTTTCAATTTTGTGCTTATTTATTATGTATTCGGCAACACCGAGATTCGTATCTTCAACATTCATCTGAATCAAGATTTCGCCGAATTGCCCGCGAAATTTTCGGTACGCTTCAATTCTACGATCCATATCCGGTGCCTTGACAACTTTTTTATTACTGTCAAGTTCAAGTTTTGGATCAATTCCGCAAACGTTTTCCCCACAAACAATTGTTACGCCGGAAATAGCCGCGCCAACTGCAAAATGTTCCCAATTTTTGCGTGCTATTTCGGTTGAACCCAAAGCACCGGTGAAAATTGGGACGGTCATTTTAACTTTTTGATCCCAGCCGTAAGATGTTTCAGTATTAACGGTTGGAAAACGCGCTGTGTCAGGCGAGGCAACAACTCCGTCCGGCATTCCTTCTGCGCCTTGCGCGTAGCCTTGAATATTCAAATGTGAATAGTCAATTGGGTAATTCTTGTCGCCGCCCGCAGTTATATCGCCGAACGGACCCGGATAAATTAGTTCACGACCTCTAAAAGTCGCCTTAAAAATCTCGCAATTCCCGCGACATCCATCAAGACACCGCGAACATAATCCACTGCAAGGAACAATACTTCGTGAACGGTTGTGTGTTCCGTTAGCATCGTTACTGTTGGGCGTTTGTAAGTTCATTTTTTGCTCCTTTGGGTTATTTTATACTATTCACATTTTAATTTCGGCAACCGCCGCCCGCTAACTATCAGGATGCAGGCTTTTACGCTTTTGACTTACCGAAACTCATTGCACGAACAATATAATCTTAAATTGTCCAATTGTTAGGGTTTAACAATTTGCACGTAAACTCAGTACTAACACAAATACTGAAAAACAGATAATGCCTAAATCATAAAAAAGGCAAAGACAACAAAATCCGCAAATTCTCATGACGCAGATTCTTACTTGTACTCTTCTGTTTTTTACCACAATTTACGCAACAGACACCGTATTGTAACTGGTCAAGCCTTTTTGAATAGGGATACCGCAAATGACATCCCCCTTCGTGTCTTTCGTAATTTTCGTGCCTTTCGTAGTGAATTTATCTGAAATCGAAATCTTCTGAAACGGGCAAGTCGTCGACGGAATCGAGTTGAAATAATTCGAGGAATCTTGTGGTTGTTCGGTACAAGATTTTCTTTTTTTTGTTGTGAGTTTTATTTTCGGATTGGACGAGACCTCTTTTTATGAGTTGCGAAATTAAATTTCCAGAAGGTTGTTTGCGCAATGTTTGTATTTCTTCGGCGGTAATTGGTTGTTTGTAAGCGATAACCGCTAGCGTGTCAATAGCGGATTGTGATAATTTTGCTTCGCGTGTTTTGCCGTAAAATTTTTCTTGAATAGAATTGAACTCTTCACGCAATGTCATCCTGTATCCGCCGTTGACCTCAACTATTTCGTATGGTGCTCCCGTCAAATTATATTTGTTATTGAGAGATTTTGCTGCTTCGTCAATTTCGTGAGGTTGGGTGTTGCGCATTTTGCCCGCCGCGCGTTCGGCAGTAAGCGGCTTGTTGTCCCGATCACCAACAAACAACATCGCCTCAAGAATTGATTCAGGATTAACCTGAACCGCAACATCGTTGTCATCAGAGCCTTCTATCAATTGATCGCCAATCTCATCTTGATCCACCGCAAAATCCGCCTCGACATCATCCTCAACCATAACATCATTTGCAATATCGGTTGTGATTTCTTGGTTGTCCGGTTCTTTATACAAATTGATGAAGTTTTTTTTGACGTTGTGATCAATGGCGTTGTCGTTGCCGTCATTGTTATTGCCGTCATTTTCGTCTGGAGATTCGTATTCTATTTTTGTTATGCCGAAACCGGTATGGGCATCAGACTTCGCCTTTGAACAATCGCTTCGTGATGTTACGTTTGCGTGTTCAACTTCAGGAATTTCAGGACAACTTGAACATGTATTTTGCGAAATAATATTGTCGTTTATCGCGGTGTCCGCAACCGAATCGCCGCCAATTTCGCCGGATTTAATAGACATAAACATTTCACGCAACGACTCCAATGAAAGAATTGTCGCGTCTTCTTCATCTTCGTCCTCAGCGGCATTCTCAACATAATATTTCGCGCCGAGCGTGTTACACATTTTTACTGTTTTGTCATGAAAATTGCCGTGAAAGTCTTTTTTTCCCGCATTTTCCGCAACAATATCATCTCCGGAATCACTTGAATTATCGGATAAATCCGCATTATCTGTCGGCACAAAAATTTTTTTGCCTGATTTCTTTACGGACATTTGAACTCCTTGCTAGTAAAAATATATTTGAACAGATATAATTTTGTGAACTTTCGACAACAATTGCACACGGCAAAGAAATTCCCCAAGTTGACAACACCTTTGCAACATCGTGAAGCGGTTGTTTGATGGCAAAGCCTACTGTTCATACCGGCTTTGATATAATTTTTACCGAAGCCTAACTGCCTACTGACTTCGGTATATTTTGTAACAGTTATGCCGCGACTGGTACGGACAGTAAGTTTCGTCATTGAACAACTGCTTTGTGTCGTTGCATTTGCTGTTTTCAATTTCTGGAATTTTAGGGCAACTTTATTATATTCAAGCAAAATGCCGTGTGTTGCTTGTTGTCAAAATTTCAAAAAGTGTTATACTAAACACGCTTTGAACTTTCGGCGAGCAAATTCAAAATTTGTTTCACCAATATACTCAAGTTGTTTTAAATTTCCAGAAGCCGGACACGGATCGTAGCATTGCGAAACGGTGGTTCAAGGACAAAACTTACCGCCCACGCCAGCTTCAGTATAAAAACTCCTTTAATAAAAAACACAAGGAACTTAAAATGTCAAGTGGACAACCAACATCCCCAAACAAAGTAACAGCATCAGAGCTTAATAAACTCAATGAATCAATCGAACAAATGACAGCCGAAAACGAAGATACATTGAAGAATATGTATCTTACGTTCAGGCTTGGCAAAGAGGATTACGGTATAGAAATCCGTTATGTTACGGAAATCGTCGGTATGCAAAAAATTACCGAAGTACCTGATATGCCCGGATTTGTCAAAGGCGTAGTGAACCTTCGCGGACAAGTAATTCCAGTGCTTGATATGCGTTTGCGGTTTAACATGGAACCGCGAGCATACGACGAAAGAACATGCATTGTCGTCGTAAATATCAGCGGTTCGCAAGTCGGGTTGGTAGTAGATACGGTCAACGAAGTACGAAATATCGACGACGACCAAATCTCACCGCCGCCCAAAACCGGCGGTGCCGCTAGCGCACAATACATTCAAGGTATGGGAAAAGTCGGTGAAGATGTAATCATATTGCTTGAAGGTCAACGCCTGTTGCACGATCAGGAAGCCGCCGCATTCAATTTCTAGGAATTTTCAATACCGATGCCGGTATGGGCGATATACCGTAGCTGGTAAGGCGATAGGCTTCGACCCTGAACAACCGCTCCACGTTGTTGCGCTCGCGTGTTCAGCTTCGGGAATTTTAAAGTAGCTTCAGTATAAGCTGCGCCCATACCGGCGGTATAACGTTTCTATACCGTAGCCGGTAGGGCGATAGGCTTCGCCCTTGAACAACCGCTTCGCGTTGTTACGCTTACGTGTTCAGCTTCAGGAATTTTAAAGTAGCTTGAGTATAAAAATGGAGTAAAGCCAGTTGTGTCCGCTACTAAAAGTGAAGTAACTTTGAAGGTTCAGGTTGCGAATAAATATTTTAGTAAATTTGCTTTGTCGTTTGACGAAAAGTTTATTGACTTGATTGTTGAGCCTCAAGCGGATGGTCTTTTTGCGCCTTTTCTTTGGGCGGAGTCGAAAAAAGATGTTGCGGAAATTACGTCGATGTTTGCCCAACTCTTGCTGACAATCAAACCGATCTACGATAAAGGTAAAAAAAATCTTCCAAAATATATCGGCGTTTTTGACAAGAATAAAATTGCGTTTGTTGAGTTCTATCATATTTTGCCTATTTTTCTTTTGAACGATTTTAACTGGAACGAAAAACCATCAAACGTTTCAGAAAAGACCGAAAATACTGTTGCAAAATTTCTTTATCCAAAAAATAAATCTCAAGATAATTCGATTGTTATTTACGAATTTTATTTTGGCAAAGATGAAAACGGTTTGAAAGAATTTATTAAGAATAATTTTACATTTAGCGGCGATACAGTTCGAGATTACATGATTGACCGTCGTGATTTATTGATTCCGCAGAAAATTAGAGAACAAAAAGGCGCGTATTTTACGCCGAAGATTTGGGTTGAAAAATCGCAGGAATATTTAGAAAAAAGTTTTGGTGAAAACTGGCAAGATGAATATTACGTTTGGGATTGTTGTTGCGGGACGGGCAATTTGTTAGCGGGCTTGACGAATCCTGATAACGTTTGGGCTTCGACAATTGACCAACCGGATGTTGATATTATTCATAATAGTATTGAGCAAGGATTAAATTTATTGAAGCCGCATGTTTTCCGTTTTGATTTTTTGAACGATGACTTTGATAATTTGCCGGTAAAATTAAAAGAGATTATCAATGATCCCGAAAAACGGAAAAAACTCATTGTCTATATCAATCCGCCTTACGCTGAAGCAACAAACGCAAAAACAGTTACCAGAACAGGACAAAATAAAACAGGTGTTACAACCAATTATCAAATAAACAACGATTTGAAACCTTTGATCGGTAAAGCAACCAACGAACTATCGGCGTTGTTTTTTGGTAGAATTTACAGGGACATTGTGGGATGTCAATTAGCGGTATTCAGTAAATTAGCCTTTGTCTGTAACTTGAATTATATAAAATTCCGGCGTTTTTTTGAGGCAAAATTCAACGGCGGCTTTGTTGTACCTGCCAATACTTTTGATAATGTAAATGGTCAGTTTCCAATTGGATTTACGATTTGGGACACTTCTGTTAAAACAGTAATTACTCAAATTACATTGGATGTTATGGGAAATGATACAAAAAATAAGAACGCACGGAAAACAGACACGAAACGTTTTTTCGCAACAAAAGGAGATTCGATTAATACATGGATCAAAGAGTATAATATGAGAAAAAATGAAACAATTGGTTTTATGGGAACTCCCGCCCCTGATTTTCAACATCATAATTGTCCTTATATCACCGAAGAAAAAGGAACACGGCATTTTAATTATTATCCCTTTCATATCGGTAATATCATTGAAGGAAGTATTTATTTTTCTGTACGTCAAGTATTTGAACACACGTGGCTCAACGACCGCGACCAATTCCTTTACCCTAACAACGGTTATAAACGCAACAAATTTTTTCAAAATAATTGCCTGATGTTTACGCTGTTCCATCAGCAAAATCGAATTCAATCAAAAAACAGAGTCAATCATTGGATTCCATTTTCAAGAAAAGACGTAAAAAGTAAAAACAGTTTTGCGTCAACATTTATGTACGATTTTTTACAAACGCGCGGCAAGTTTGGTAAAGAAGCGAACAATGTATTTATTGCGGGCAAGGCGTTATGGAGTTATTATCACGAGACGATTAAATCTGATGACAACGCCGACGTAAACGCTTCGCTTTACGATATTCGTGAATATTTCAAAGGTCGAACCAACGGCAGATTGAACACGAAATCGACAGATCAAAAATTTAACGAATTGGATCAAGCGTTGAAGGATTCGTTGAAAAATCTTGGCGAAATGATTAAGCCGAAAGTTTACGAATACGGTTTTTTATTGGAATAATATACTCAAGCTGTTTTAAATGAACACGAAATCGCAATAACGTGAAGCGGTTGTTCGAGGACGAAGCCTATCGCCTACCGACACTGGCATAATTTCCGGTCTGCTTGTTTAATTGGATCAATGTTATGTTTATACGTTTTACTTAAAATTAAATCAACATTCATTTTATTAAATACTTTTAATGCCTTCACTTTTTGGAATTAAATACACGAATAAAAACTTTTCGCAAAAAGAAGCATGGGGTAAAAATCAATTCAACTCCACGTTTCCTGTTGCGCTCGCTGCTTATATTGAAAGTGAACAATTACAATGCGTTTATTTGACTCTCGGTGAACAAAATCAAATTATTCACAGTAATATATCAACGTCCGAATTGTTCGGGTTACCGTATAATTCCGATGAACTCTATTACAATTTCGAGGGCATTTTCACACCGTATGAGCAATTAATCAAAGGCAATCTGCCACGTATTGATTTGATAACGCAGAGTCGTAATACAGGATATTGTCTTAAAGGAATTGAAATCAAACTAACCGCTCTACCAGACCAATCAACTTTTGATTTACCCGAAAACCAATTTGGAACAGAAATTGTTGTACGCCGTGACACAATCGTTTACCTTGCATGTAGTATTGCTCTACTTTACAAAAACAATCCAAACGATCTTGAAAGACTTTTTGATAATCAATGTAATTCCATTACTGATTGGGCGGACGCGAAAAATGTTCTGCCATTTGTTCGGAAGATAATAGATACACTTGATGAAATTACTTTGGTCAATATCACCAAACAAGAGTCGCTTATTTTGCAGCCAATTTGGAAAACAGTTGGAAAATCACCGCGTTTGGCTCACCATTGTTTAGACGTTTTTGTTTGGAGTAATTTTGCTCTGATAGAATTGTTCATACGCCATGAACGTAGCCAATCTTCTTTTACCAGCATATCTCGTCCGCTTCGTACAATGATTTGGCTTTATAAAATGCTTTTTGACTTTAGCAAAACAGGACAATTCGATCACCAAAATATAAGTGACGAACTTTCTTACAACACAAAAAATGATAAAGCGTTTGCTATAAGCGGTGTTAGAACACTTCCTTTTATGCAATGTTCGGAATTGATAAAACCGCGAATCAAAAATAGCGCAATCAAGCACATTATTTTAGATGGCGGGCAAAATTATTTAAGCCCTGAACGCCGTTTTGATGCCATTATTTTTAACTCTCCAGACCTATTTGACTAATGCGAGTAATTGATTTATTTGCCGGTTGCGGCGGTTTGTCGCTTGGCTTCCAACAAGCAGGTTTTGATATTGTTGCCGCTTTTGAAAACTGGCAACCAGCAATTGATGTTTATCAAGCAAACTTTAAACATACAATACATAATATTGATTTATCAAATGTTTCAGATTGCTCTATTTTCACACAGTATGAACCGGACATCATGATCGGTGGACCGCCGTGTCAAGATTTTTCAAGTGCAGGTAAACGGAACGAAAATAATGGACGAGGCGATTTGACAATCTCATTTGCAAAGATTATCGGCAAGGTACGACCACGATGGTTTGTTATGGAAAATGTTGATCGAATTATCGCAACAGAAAAGCTAAAAATCGCTAAACGTCTGTTTTATGAAGTTGGATATGGTTTGACAGAGGCAGTTTTAAATGCGAGTTTTTGCGGCGTTCCACAAATCCGTAAACGATTCTTTCTTGTTGGATTATTAGATGCAGAGGATCATTTTTTAGAATATGAATTGAACAAGAGACAAAGTAAAATTCCGATGACAGTTTATGATTATTTGGGTAACAGAATTGATACGGAATTTTATTATCGTCATCCGCGAAGTTATGCACGTCGCGGAATTTTCAGTATTCACGAACCAAGTCCAACAATACGAGGTGTAAATCGCCCAATACCCAAAGGGTACAAAAAACACAAGGGCGATTTAGTTGACGATTTAAGCAATGTCAGACCATTGACAACAAAAGAACGAAGTTTAATTCAGACATTTCCCGAAAATTTTGAGTGGATTGGTTGCAAGACAGAACAGGAACAACTAATCGGTAATGCCGTGCCGGTCAATTTGGCAAAATTCGTAGGAGATTGTATCGAAAACTACCTCAAAACAGAACGACATACACATTCCGTCAATACGAAGGTCATGCTTTTTTGTTAAAAGGCTTTACCATAAAATAAAAAACAATACTCAATATTTACAAAAATTTATGTCTACTGTTAAAAGTGAAATAGATTTACGGTTGCGGGTGAAAGAAAAATTTTTTACGCGATACCATATATTCCTTGAAGACAAGCGTATAGATTTTATTGTTTCTGCGCCGTTGAGTCTTTTTACGTCCGAAGTGTTTCTTTGGGCGGAATCCAAAAAAGACATTACGTCCGTTAACAGGTCATGTGCCAGCGAAAAAGAGCCTTTTGTGTGCCAGCGAAATCGAGCCAGCCGATGACAATTTTTATTATTATTTTATACTGAAGTTTTTTACGAATTGTTCATCCATATTTTGAAAACGATGCCTACGGCAAATCTGGCGGCGTTTTCTAAAATGAAATATGTCAATTCTATGAATTTTGCAAGATTTCGCCAATCTTTTCGTGCAAAATTCAAGTCGGGTTTTATTTGCCGTTCGGACACGTTTGATAATGTGCAAGGAAAATTTCCAATTGGTTTTTTGATTTGGCGTTTATCGCAAACGAAATTTCCGAAACAGATTACAGTGGACGTGCTGAACGAAAACGGGGAGAAAACCGGTAAGAAAGGATTTTATAACGAAAAAAAATATATTAACGAATGGATAAAATTTTTTCCAACTTCCGGCAAAACGTTTGGAATTTTGTACGCAAAAGGAATCGATTTTCAAAACAATCAAGGTTTATGGATTAGTCTTGAAACGAAAAATTCCGGCGGTTCGTAATTTGTTTTGACTGAAACGAATTTAATGGAAGGTTGTATTTATTTTTCTGTTCGACATTGTGTTGAGCATACTTGGCTTAATGATCGCGATCAGTTTTTGTATACTGAAGACGGTTACAAAAAAGATAAACGATTTCAAAATGATTGTTTAACATTTGCGTTTTTCCATCATCAAAATCGGATTCAATCCAAAAACGGCAACAACTATTGGATTCCATTTTCGCGAAAAGATGTTAAGGGCAAGGACACGTTTAAGTCAACGTTGATGTACGATTTTTTGCAAACGCGCGGCAAGTTTAGTAAAGAAGCAAACGCTGTATTTATTGCGGGCAAAGCGTTATGGAGTTATTATCACGAAACGATTGAGTCTGACGACAACGCCGACATGAACGCTTCGCTTTATGATATTCGCGAATATTTCAAAAAACGTAACATCGACACCGGCAGATTAAACACGAAATCGACGGATCAAAATTTTAACGAATTGGATCAAGCGTTAAAAGATTCGCTGAAAAATCTTGCCGAAATGATTAAACCGAAAGTTTACGAATATGGCTTTTTATTACAATAGTGAATTTCTAAAAATACCATTTTGCCAAAAACAAATTACTTCGAGATTGGTCGATTTTCAGTCGGTATAAGTTGACCAAATTCGAATAAAGTTAATTTTTATCAATTTCCTTTAACAATAATTTTAACAAATAAATTTATGGCACCGCATTATATTTTTGAGATGGATAATGTTTCGAAGCGTTTTGGCGAGAAGACGGTTTTATCGGATATTAGTTTGATGTTTTATTATGGGGCAAAGATTGGTATTGTTGGCGAGAATGGGGCTGGGAAGTCAACTTTGTTGCGGATTATGGCGGGCATTGATAGTGATATTGACGGTTCGGCGAATCTTGCTAAAGGTATGCGTGTTCGGTATGTTGCGCAAGAGCCGGAGTTGATGCTTGACGCGACGGTTAGGGATAATTTGCTTACGGCGGTGTTGCCGATTCGAGAAAAGATTGAAGCGTTCAACGAAATCACCGCAGCGTTGTCCGACCCCGAACAAGAAAATAATTTCGATAAATTACTCGACAAAATGGGACGGCTTCAAGAAGAAATTGATGCGGTTAATGGTTGGGAAGTTGATCGTTTTATTGATATTGCGGCGGATGCGATGGTGTTGCCGCCAGATGATGTGGTTGTGCGTAGATTGTCGGGTGGTGAGCGGCGGCGGGTGGCAATTTGTATGGCGTTATTGGAGAAGCCGGATTTATTGTTGTTGGATGAGCCGACGAACCATCTTGATGCGGAGACAGTTTATTGGCTTGAGGGGACGTTGCGGGATTATGCGGGGACGGTGATTATTGTTACGCATGACAGATATTTTTTGGACAATATTACGAAGTGGATTCTTGAATTGGACAATACACGCGGGATTCCGTTTGAGGGAAATTATTCGGCTTGGCTTGTGCAAAAGGCGGAGTTGTTGCGTGTAACGGAGAAGAAAAATTCACAGCGGCAAAAAACGTTGCAACGTGAATTAGATTGGATTCAATTAGCGCACAAGGGCAGGTTGCAGAAAAATCGGGCGCGGGTGAATGCTTATGAAAAATTGGTGTCCGAGCAAGCATTTGATGACAAGAGCGACACGATAATTCAGATCGCGCCGGGTCCGCGTTTGGGCGACAAGGTGTTATCTTTTAGCGGGGTTGCCAAAGGTTATGAGATAGACGGCAAGAGGGTTGAGTTGATAAGTGATTGTTCGTTTGATATTCCGCGAGGCGGGATTGTGGGTGTTATTGGTCCTAATGGGGCGGGCAAGACGACGTTATTTCGGATGATTGTTGGAGAGGAAAAGGAGGACGGCGGCAATATTGAGGTTGGTTCAACGGTTCAACTAGCGTATGTTGATCAACATCGTGATGTGTTACAGGATGAGAATACTATTTTTGACGAGATAACGGGCGGCAAGGATGTTGTGGAATTGGGGGTGGTCAAGATGAATAGTCGGGCGTATGTTGCGCGGTTTAATTTTAGGGGAACGCAGCAACAAAAGTTAGTCGGAAAATGTAGCGGAGGCGAACGAAATAGAGTTCATTTGGCAAAGTTGTTAAAACGCGGGGGAAATTTATTGTTGTTGGATGAGCCGACGAATGATCTTGATGTTGCAACGATGCGTGTATTGGAGCAAGCGTTAATTGATTTTGCGGGTTGTGCAATGGTGATTTCTCATGATCGGTTTTTTTTGGACAGGATTTGCACGCATTTATTGGTTTTTGAAGGGGAGGGCAAGGTAACTTGGTTTGACGGAAATTTCAACGAATACGAAGAAATGCTAAAAACAAAAGACCCAAGCAGACTCGAACACCGAAGAAGCAAATACAAAAAAATCGTGTAAAAAAATCACCGAAGACAAAAAAACTTAATGACATTAGAGGATTTCTAAAAAACATCCGAATACTTTTAACACGAAAGGCAAGAAAATTACGAAAGGGAAATTAAAAACTTTTCGTGTTTTTTGTTCTTTTCGTGCCTTTCGTGTTAAAAATATTCATCATCGGTAGCGTTGCGATAAATTTTCTGATATTTTTATTTGGCTTGATTATTTTCTTTCATTTCTTTGTCCAATTTATTTTCTTTTTTAATTCTGGCATCTTCTTTTAGTTTAGATTTCCAAGTAGTTTTTGTGTAGTCGTCGATGGTCTGTTTTTTTATGGTTCGGTTTGGTATTTTTGTTATTTTGATTCTTCGGATGTTGATATTTGAGGTATCGTTTTCTAGGTAAAATTGCAAGGTTCCGGCAAGATGAAATTCGTCTTTGGTCGGCAATATGTTATCCGATATTTCTCTTTCATTGGTAGAATTGTTTTGTTTATTGGTTGTGATTATTTGTGGTATTGGATTTTTATCTGTCATTTCGCAAGCGGGTATTCCGTTGATCCATGTTTGGAATTGTCGGTCAATGGCGGACAATGTGAAGTAATTCCATTCCAAATCTCCCGCGCCAACGTATCGTCCGCTTTGGCGTCCGACGAAAGAGCCAGCATCTATTGCGAAAAATTTATCACGATCTTTGCGCAACGGAAAATTTTGCAACGATATTTCGTAACCTGATCTTTCTTCTCTTGGATTTGACCGGAAAGACAAACCGGATTTACCTGAAATGTTATTAACTCTGTATTCGAATTGCAATACGAAATCCGAAAACGAATCAAATGTTTCGACAAAACCGGGTCCGTTTTGTAATTGCATTGATGCGTTGATTGCGGTTGGCGAAATTTTACCGAGTTTATAACGCCATGACGATTCGATTTCGAGACCGTCGAATAGAGGATACGCCGAACCCGGACGCCACATTATATTTTTGAATCGCGCCGCGCCGCGCGTAACCAGCAACCCAACATAACCGCGACCAATCGGCGAAACATCCGTCAACGTTATCGGCAATTGCCGATCTATCGTACAAGAAAGTGAGCCGCTGTCACAACTAATACGAGCTTTATGCCAAATTTCTTTACGCTCTGATTCAATTTCATTTAATTCTTGCAAATCGTAATTATTTGCCTGGTTGTTGGCACGTAGTTGTTCTCTATCGAATTTAAGTCGTCCGAGAATTGTTCCGCGTGGGCGTTTGGGGTCGATTGAATTTAGGACAATTGTATAGCAAGACGTGTGCAAATCACGCGGGTTGGGCGAAGTCCGATAAAGTAGAAACAACTCCGTATCGTCGTCGGTACAAAATTCAAATGATATTGCGGAATCGCCGAATTGATTTGTTGTGTAGATGAGACCCGGATGGCGTGGATCGCTGCAAATTTCGCCATTTTTGACTGAAAATTGACCGCCGCCGTAATTACCGGTTGTTTGTGTGCGCCAGCCGAAAAGGGTTTTACCGTCGAACAAATTGCACCAACCTTCTTCAAGTAATCGTTGCGGCAATTGTACTGTCGGGTCGATCATAAAAATGTCAGCGTCACGCAATGCTTCCGATTGTTGGTTGAGAAATTGTTTACGGCGTTCGATACGTAGGGCGAGAGCGGTTATTTCTGTTGATTTATTTTCTGCGTCAATACTTCGCATCAGTTCCGCCAACTCGATTTCCCATTTTTTAACTGACGAATCGTTTATTATTGAGTTATTATTGTCGCCGATTACGGTTGTGTTGGGCAATATTGGGATGTTAGCGAGATTTGTTCGCGGGTTGTCGGCAAGCCGCATTGGTGCAATTAAATTTTTAGTCGGCGGGACAATACTTGACGACAATTCGGCAACTATCGCGTTGAGTTTTGCCAAGTCCGCCTCATAACTTTCAACTTCAGGATCATACAAACCAACAATACTTTTTGCTCTCGTCAAAGCGGCATCTTTGGTTTTTCGTTCTTCAAGGGCTTGAAGTGCTTTTTCGCGGGCGATTCTTGCGCGTTGCATTCGGCTGCCGTTCGGGTTTGTTGAGAGATCGCTGTGATTGAGAAAAATATCGTGGTCGCTGTCGTAGGGCGAAATTGATTTATTGGGACTTGGGTAAGGCGTGAGGAGGGGGTGTGAAGGATTTGCGTTTGGTTTTTGGGGTGAAGTATTGGTATTGGGGGATTGGGGTTGTGATGCGGAGGGCGTAGCGGGTGCGGCGGAAAACTTCTGAAGCCAAACGGAATAAGGATTAGAAGGCGAAGTTTTGGACGGAGAAGGTTCGGACGGTTTGGACAACGACGAATTATTTTGAGCCTGCACAAAAAAACTATTGCCCAAAATCACAGCAAACAAAAAAATAAATAAAATTCTCACCAAATAATTCATAATAGCCTCCTCAAAAATAAAAACTAAAAAACACGCATAACCTTTTAAACAAACGATTTTTTAACCAACCAATTAATATAGGGAAGTTCCAAAAACTCATTTTAGTCCTGTAACGGCAACGTCCTCGCTCCCGCTACATTGGGTTTTTAGAAATTCCCTATAATAAAGGACACGAAGGACACAGTGGGCTGCGTGAACAAAATAAAATCGGTATCATTTTTTTCTCGGTGTCATTTTTTTTTGATGACAAACCACGATTTTGTCCCTCACGTTTCTTTTGTCTCTTTTGTCTCTACATTTTACAGGTCTTACAAAAATCTTTTGCCAGTTTCAAAAACGACTCTAGTATAACATCTATTACGCTCATTGACAGAGAACGGCGCAGCTTTCGGCAAAAATTTAACGCGCGGTCAGCCTAAAACGTCTTGAACATGTGGATTATTTCAATATATTTTGTTACAATATCTCCGAAATTTGGCGGAGACGGCAAAAAATGAAACGTGTTTTTGCGCCAAGTTATCTGAAATTGTTGTCGGATAATAATGTTTTTGCGGTTGGCTGTCAACTGAAGATTTTGAAAGGGAAGAAAATGAAACGAATTTTGATTTTGGTCGTGTCGATTTTGGCGATATTTCAATTGGGGTGTGGTGCTGGGGCGGTTGTTTTTGAGTGGTTTCTTGGTGATATGCCGCGAGATACCGCCGACGACAGATGTGAAATAGACTTACTTGAAAGAGAAGCCGCTACCAAAGAAGCAATTGATTTACTCGACAAGATCGGTGGGAAATACGTTAGAGCGTCGGGCGGAAATTTGGCACGCATAGAAATAGATGGAAAAGAAATCACGGACGAGACAATTGATATTATTAAGAAACAGATTGTATTGGAAGAGTTGATTATTAAAAATGTGCAAGATTTTGGCGATGACAAGCTGTTGAAATTTAAGTCTATGGGGCAACTTACTAAACTTTCGTTGGTGAATGTTGCGATTACGGATAAATCGGTTGAATTACTTGTGGACAATTTGCCGAATAACATGTTTCAATTTCTTCGCAAATTGGATTTATCGCGTAATAATTCGTTGACGGACGAGTCGATTTCACATATTTCCAAGTTTCAGGTGTTGGAGGAGTTGGTATTGGTGGGGTGTTCGTTTACGGAGGCGAAGTTATCGGAGTTATTGGTATTGAAAAATTTGCGGGCGTTGGATATTCGCGGCAATTTGTCGATTGGCAACAAGGGGCTTGAGGTGTTATCTGGTTTGGAGTCATTGCGTTCGTTTAAGCATTCTTCTCCAGCGGTTGATGATGCGGGTGTGAGTGCGATGATTGCGGCGAAAAATCTTGAGACGTTTGATATTCAAGATTTTTCCATGAGTAGTGATGCGGGTAAATCGTTTAACAAAATGCCGAAATTGACGAGTTTGATTATTTATCGGTGTACGAATTTTGGTTCGGCGGGTTTGGATGCGTTGAGGGGCAAACAGTTAAAGCGGTTGACGCTGCGGGATTTGCCGGCGGTTGATGATTCTGGTTTGGCGGCATTTAGAGAGTTGTCAAGTTTGAAGAGATTGTATTTGCAAGAAATGGATTCAATTTCAGACGAAGGCGCGAGAAACTTAATTTATCTCAAAGAATTAGAGACATTGGAAATTCGCAATATGCCCGTGCTAACTGACAAGACCGCCGAGTACATTGCCCGTTTGACCAACTTAAAATCCATCTCAATTATTGGCACACAATTAACGGACAAAACTATTGACGCAATAATGAAGCTCCCCAAATTGCAGGAAGTTACTTTAAAAGGAAATAACCTAATAACACCCGACGCAACAAATAACCTCCGCAACTCAAAAAAATTCCAAAAACTCCAAATCATCGACTAAAAAAACCAGCAACACGAATAACACGAAAAGGCGGCGTGTGGTAATATACCGGAGGGAATTTCTGAAAATTATTTATTCGAATTCGGTCGACTTATATCGACTGAAAATCGACTGAATTTGAAATATACTCAAGCTGTTTTAAAATTCATGAAGCTGATTACGAAGCACAACAACGTGAAGCGGTTGTTCAAGGGCGAAGCGGCTACGGTATAACTTGTTTTTGCTGTGCCGAAGTCGGCATAATCTGAGAAACGATACAAACAAAATATATTAGTTATGGAATTAGCGTGGGTAGAGCGGTTGCGTGGTGAGCGTGAGATGGAGTTATTGGGTGATGATGCTGCGGTTTGGGGTGGGAAGGTGTTTACGGTTGACATGTTGACGGAGGGGGTTGATTTTATTCTTTCTGAAGTTGCGACTGAGCTTATCGGTCGCAAATCGCTTGCGGTTAATTTGAGTGATATTGCGGCGATGGGTGCGGTTCCTGAAGCTGCGCTTGTTGCGGTTTCTTTGCCTCGCGGCGATTCGGACAAAAATTTATTGCTTGCGGAAAAATTGTATTCGGGTATGAAACCGTTACTTGAAAAGTATAATGTCAAAATAATTGGTGGCGATACGAATTGTTGGGACGACGGGTTGGTAATATCGGTTACGGTTATTGGTTCGGTGTTGCCGCAAGGCGTATTCAAACGTGCTGGGGCAAAAGCAAATGATGCGATACTTGTTACCGGCGAGCTTGGCGGTAGTATTTTGAGTCATCAATTCATATTTGAACCGCGAATTTTTGAAGCAATTTATCTTAATCAAAATCATTCGATTCATGCCGGTATTGATATTAGTGACGGGCTTGCGATTGATCTTCATCGTGTTGCGAAGGAAAGCAATCTTGGCACAATTATTTATGCGGATGCAATTCCAATTTCGCGTGATGCGTCGATTTGTACGAAAAAATCGGGGCGTTTACCAATCGAACATGCTTTATCGGACGGCGAAGATTTTGAGTTGATACTCGCCGTTCCCGAAGATGAGGCAACAAAATTGATAGAATCGCAACCATTACTTGATCGTTTCGGTTGTAGATTGTCCAAAATCGGAAAATTCACAACCGACAAAAATATACGAATCGTCAACAAAAACGGAACGATAGAAAAACTCGAGCCATTGGGATTCCAACACGGATAATATACTCAAGCTGTTTTGAAATTTCTGAAGCTGATTACGCAAGCGCTACAACGTGAAGCGGTTGTTCAGAGGCGAAGCCTATCGCCCATACTGGCTTCGGTATAACTTGTGAATTGCTAAAAACTACCTTAATAATGTTACGTGAACTATCTTTTTGTCCATTTAAAAATCAGCACGCAGATAGCGTAGATTTTTAGAGATGATCGCAGATCAAATTTTATTTTCTGATCTTGCGAATATCCCTCAAAATCTGCGTCGTCTGCGTGCCGATTTTTAAAGATGAAAAGCGTAACAACGTGAAGCGGTTGTTCAAAGGCGAAGCCTACCGCCCATACTGGCTTCGGTATACCGCTCGTATTGGCGGCGGCGAAATTTTATTTTGCGGTGGCGATTGCATCTTTTATTATTTTTCTGATGAAAGTTGCGGAGGCTTTTTCGCCTGTGAATAATTTGAACTGTAAACACGCTTGCCCTACAAACATTTCAATTCCACTCACAACCTTGCAACCGCGTTCTTTTGCCGACTTGATCAATAACGTGTTTTCCGGATTGTAAACCGCATCAAAAACCAACATCCCCGCAAATAATTTCTCATGATCAAAAGGAGTCTCATCAATATTCGGATGCATTCCAACCGGCGTACAATTAGCAATAATTTCGGGATTTATTTTGTAACGATCTTCCCATTGCACCGTATCGCAACCAAGTTGAATCGACAACTCTTTTGCTCTTTCGTTATTTGCATCCGTTACCGTAACATTTGCCCCGCGTTTCTTCAGTCCGTAAACAAGTGCCATCCCCGCACCGCCCGCACCTAACACCATTGCGGATTTACTTTGCAAAATTCCAATCTCATTTTTGACATCACCGCCCAATGCTGTCTCAATACTTGAAACCGCCGCCATGTAATCCGTGTTATAACCAATCCGCTCATTGTTTTTGAAAACGATTGTGTTACATGCGCCGATTTTATCCACCGCTGTTTCCATTTTAGTAAGCCGGTCAACTGCCACAACTTTATGCGGAATCGTTACACTTAAACCGCATATACCAAACTCAACAGCACGCTCAAGAAAGCAATACACATCCGAACTGTCAAGTTGAAACGGCACATAAACCGCGTTGATTTTTTGTTCGATATAAGAACGGTTGTGAATTAACGGACTTAAACTATGCCCTATCGGATTGGCGATTATTCCGTAAACCGCCGATTCGTTGTCCGTTTGCTCATAATGATATAAACCAAGAAGTTCATTATAAACCAAAATTCCCGGCGCAATAATTCTTTCGCGTGAAAATGTTGCGTAGGTGAACGGCATACCAAATCTTTTCGCCAAAATCCGCGTCGCCTTGCCAAGCTCGCCCATGCAAATACCAATAACACGAATCCCGTTTCCGTTACCCGAAAGTTTATCGCCGGTCTCTTTGGCAACACGGTTTTTTTCCGACACGAATTTCATAAACCGAAACATATCATCAACAGATTTCGGCGTAACCGCAATCTTGATAATGTCCGGATCCTTCAATTCCATTTCAGAAAATAATTTGTCGAGATCGTTTGGCATTTGGGCAAAATCGTGGTAACTGATAATTCGCCGCGTCTTGCCAAACCGCCCAACTTCACCGGCAATATCAACTTCCAAATCAACAAATTCCGGCTCAGAAACAATTGCCGACCGAAGCAACGCAAGCCGTTTAGGTTCGGATTCGTTCCACATTCCACCGTCTTGTTTCCGGCGTGCAGTTACGATTACAGCACCGGGTTTAGCAGACAACAACCGATGCAAATCAGGTTCACGCCGCAAAAAATCAAGACGTAACTCAACAAGTTGAATACCTTCTGAAGCAAGTTTCCGCTGCTCCGAAACCATCCGCGCATGACTACCACAAGCAATTGTTACACAGATCATTTTGATTAAGTTGTTATGTTTTTCAACCTTATACCGTAGCCGGTAAGGCGATAGGCTTCGCCCTTGAACAACCGCTTCACGTTGTTGCGCTTGCGTGTTCAGCTTCAGGAATTTTAAAGTAGCTTCAGTATAATATATTGAAACCATTATAATTTTAGAAATTGCGTATTCAAGTCGCCGCAATTTAATTCGGGCAACCATTCTAACGAATCGGTCGTTGTTGTAAACTCCCCTTCTCTTGTCGCATCACCAATCATACACAACACACTCTTGCGAAGTTAATTACTTTACCGTATCATATCGACACTGGAACCGGTGCGGGCAGTAGCGGTAGGCTTCGTTCCAGAACAACCGCTTCACGTTGTTGTGCTTGCGTGTTAAGCTTCAGGAATTTTAAAGTAGCGTCAGTATAGCTTGAGTAGAAATTGTCAGTGGACAAGATCGTAAAAAAATATACAGTAACCGGTATAACAAATATAAATATAATTAATAATGACTATCAAGCATGTTGCAATAAAAGATTTTCAAGTGTTCAAGGATGAGTTCGTTGTTGAATTTTACTCTGGTGTGAATGTGTTGATTGGTGCAAACGCGACAGGAAAAACAACATTGATAAAATGGTTGTACTTTAATAAAAAAGACAAAAGTAATAACTTCGTCTTTATTCCTGAAAAAGATATTTTGGAACACTCAAAAGGTTTGTTTACATTTATTGAAAAAAAACAAACCGGATTCGGACAAATTTATAAAGATGTCCTGATTAACGCACAAGATACGCCGACAATAGAACAATCGAAAATACAAAAAACTATCTGTAAAATTATCGCTGACACTATTGACGGCGAAGTTCACTACGACAAAGGTGAAGGAACATTTTACACATTGAAAACAGGCGGCAAACGCATACCTTTTGCCAACGAAGCAAGCGGCTATAAAAAACTCGGATTCCTCGGATTGCTTGTTACAAGCGGTCAACTTGAAAACGGTTCGGTTTTGTTTTGGGACGAACCTGAAAACAGCCTTAATCCTGAACTGGTACCTGTGCTTGTGGATATTTTGCTCCAATTGTCTCAAAGCGGCGTGCAAATATTCATCGCAACACATGACTATAATTTTGCGAGATATTTCGATGTTAAAAAAAACGGCGACGTGATGTTCTATAATCTTGCGAAAGAAAATGACGGACGTATAACGGTTTGTTCATCGCCTGAATACACAAAGTTATCCGAAAATCTCCTTGAAACGGCGGGTGTTGATTTATACAAAGCGGTAGTAAAGTACGCAATGGAGGTTGATGACGATGAGTAATAAAATAGACGAAGGTGTGTTACGGTTTGAGTTCATCGGTTGCGAAGTTGCGAAACGATTGGATGCAAAGAATCATAGCAGTTACGGTCTTAAAGCAGTAGATATCATCGCCGAATCAGACGACTGTTTGTATTTTATCGAGATCAAAGATTATCAAAATCCAAACGCTCCGCTTGAACGCCGCAAAGAAGATTACAAAATGCTTTGTGAAGCTATTGAGAAAAAAGACTCCGTTTTTTGTATTGAGATGGGCGTAAAAATTAAGGATAGTTTGCTGCAATGTTATGCAATGGGTGGTAACTTTGACAAAAGAGTTGTGTATTTACTTCTCATACGGTTGGACAAATACGGCTCGTTTGAACGCGGACGATTGAAAGAAAAAATCAACGGTCACGTTCCGTTGGGACTGAATGACACGCGGTTTAGCAAGTTCAAGGAAATTTCATTTGAATTGGTAAATGCCGAACAACTAAAACAATACGGTATTATTTGTACAGTTATACCGTAGCTGGTATTGGCGATAAGTTTTGCCCTTGAACAACCGCAAAAAAATCAGCACGCAGATAGCACAGATTTTTAGAGATGATCGCAGATCAAATTCTATTTTCTGATCTTGCGAATATCCCTCAAAATCTGCGTCGTCTGCGTGCTGATTTTAAAGACGAAAATTGAAAACCGGTTTTTTGGAAGTTTCCATCCGGTTATTCGGTCAATTTATTCGCGGGAAACTCCGGCGGGTAAGGCGTTGTATTGCAAGGGATCGGGGGTGTCGTATGCTGTGTCGGATTCGGGATTCATTGCGTTGAATGGACCGGGGCGCGGCACAATTGGTGCAGTTGCAATTCGCGGCTTTTGGGAAATCCAATCTTTGCCTTGAAATATCGGGTCTTCAAACTGCCGTATTTCTTCCGCACCATAGTATGGTCCCATCGCGTCAACCCACAAAATCACACGCAACAACTCATCACCCGTTACCTTCACGCCGTTATGTTTTCCGCTTGATAGCCGTTCAACAAGCCTGCTCTTGTACGACAACTTCGTCATCGGCGGGAACGTACTATACGCAACCGGATCGCGTTGGTCAAACGCCTCAACTAAAATCGTATCAGCCCATCCGAACGGCGGCTCTTTTTGACCTTTGTAACGTGAATAATCCGCTCCCCAAGTCGGGCTACCTAACAATGTTATGTAAGGTTCGCGGAAACCAAGAAAACCCGGACGTGATTCGGAGTTGAATTTTTTGTGTGCCAAATTATTTGCGTCGGCGTGACATTTGCCGCAATGTTTATCCAAAACAGGTTGAACATAACGCGGAAAACTCACCGTAATATCATTCCAAGCAACCGGTGTAATATTTGACGCAACCCGCTTTAACGCTTTGCCCGTTCGATTAACAACCGGCGTTCGCGCGTGCGATTCATGGCAACCAAGACAACCGCGTTGTTCTCCGGGTTGGACACCAGTGAAGCTGCGCATTGTTTGGAGTGTGCGTTGATTTTCGTCCAAAATTTGGAAATGCAACGCCACGCCGGACGGCGCGTTAAATTGAACGCTTCCGTCTTCTTCGATTGGAACTGTACCGATTATTTTTTTGATTCCTTCTGATTGAACCATCGAAACTTCGGGACCAGACGAAACATAATTTCGTTTCGACCAATACGTGTAAGTTTTGTGTTCGATTGACCACACACGCAAAAATTTCGCTTTACCTTTGAGTTCCGGCGGTGCGTCGTCGTAAACATTGTTACTGTAAATTATGCCGGTTCCGGGTTTATTTCGCGTTTCCATTGTGGGCCAATCAACCGTATCTGATCGCAACGACGGCACTTGTCGTGCTCGCAATGGTTGTGCGTCGAATATGTGATGTGCGCCTTCGTGAATTAGTTCGCGATTGCCGTAAACATCCATCAACAAAAGTACCCACTTACCTCTGCTTCGACGCGCCGAAACAAGAAAATCCGTCTCACTCAACGGATACGCCGAAATGTACGAATCATAATTACCCGCCGTATGATAGTTGTCGGCAGGAACTTCAACCGGATCAGTTGGACCGTTACCGCTTTCGGGCCACCTTATTTCTTGTGTTACTTTTGTCAATCCTTCGGGAAAGTTGAATCCTTTGTCCGGATCAATAATACCAACACTTCCGCCGTACCAATTGTGATGTGCGCTGCCGACGAACATTACACGTTCACTATTAGGGATTTGCCGTGCGTCTTTTAGCAAGTCTGGCCAAACGGATTGATTGCCCCAAAAAGTCTGAACTTGTGTACCGTCAGTATTCATTGTCCAAAGACTCTGACAACGCCAAAGCGGTTTGTCCGTATATTCCCAACGTGTGAAAATCACTTTACCGTCATTCATAACCGACGGCAAATATTCCGGTTCGCCGTTACGTGAAATGATGTACAATTCCTTGCTATCGAGTCCCATTTTTGCCGTAACGTATGCATTGGTTGGCGGCATACATCGCACGTAAATATGACCTCGACTTGTGATGAACATTATATTTTTTCCGTCTGGCAAATAAATCGGATCAAGATCATCAAACATTCCGCCCGTCAATTGCCGCAATCCCGAACCGTCAACATTAACCTCATAAATATGAAAAGTTTTTTCGTTGTGCGGCTTGAAACTGAAGACAATTTTTTTCGCATCGTAAGAAAGATCAGGTCGCCAAAAAGAACCATGAAGCGGTTCTTGCGGCATAATTTTGGTTTGCGTCTGCGTACCATCAAGCCGTAAACCTTTCATTATCACCAACCTACCACCCGGCACCGCCATATAACCCAAACGATGCCGTGTTTCGTGAAATGCTTCACTGCCTTGCGGGGTTGGTCCATCGATGAATAGTAATGAATCAAAATTTAATACAGGATTTTTAAGTGTAATATCGCGTTTAATTGATCTGATTGCAAAATATAACTCTTTATCTTCGCCTTGAGTATTTTTTGCGTGGGTTTCGAGTTCGTCAAGTTTTTTCAACTCGACATCAAATTTAACTTTATCAGGATGTTGGCGTGCGATACGTGCCGCCAAAGAACGCGCCCAAGCAATTTCTTGAATCGAACGTTCAACAGTCGCTTTGCCGTTAGCTTGAAACAACCATTCATTCTCACTCAACTTTTTTGCTTCATCTTCAGAACGATTTTTAACTTCGGGCGTTGTTGCCGGAATACGTCTTGCAACATGTTCTGATTGCGTTGGACGGTATTCAACCAAACGTTCCATGTCAACAGCTAACTCAAACACTACAGATGCAGACGACGAATTTTCAGCCACAGACAATTTATCAAATATTTCTTTGTTTGTTTTAACTGTTTTCCAAATTTTTCGATTTTGTTCCGAAAGAGCATTCCATTGAAAATCAGTCAACGGCAGATATTCAAAATAATCCGCCGACATTGCCTTAACTCGCGCGACCAATTTATCTGTCGGTAATAACATCATCTCAACCGGATTCTTCTGCCATTTCAAAATATAATCATTGAACTCATCGGGAAAATCCTTGCGTATAAGTCTTCCCAACACAACACATTCAAGCTCGTTCAAAATTCGCGGATTATTTTGAGTTTTTTTATTGACAGAGTTGAATGTTGTTTTTAGGGTTTCGTCGAATGTGTCAGCTTTGGCGTAGAATTTTTTCATGGAGTTTTCAGCGGCTTTAACAGCGTCTGAAATTTTTCCTTTGCCCAATGCAAACATTTCTTGCAATTCTATTTCGGTCAACGCCCGCGAGTAGAATCTAACATCGTCTAACTTGCCGTCAAAGTGTTCGCTGTTAAAGCTGCCAATGAGTCCTGATTCATTGATAACCATGCTATCACTAAGCGGCAATCCGTTTGCGATTGAGTCTCTGTGTTTTGACAAACTACGATAATCTGCACCGGTTTTAATTTGGGACGATTGTCTTTTGAATGAGCCGATTTCGTTTCCGTCAACATAAACCCGCACGTAATTACCGTCAAAAGTTCCGGCGATTAAATGCCAGTTGCCGTCATTCAATTCATCTTGTGCAATTGGTGCGTCAAGTTCTGCGTAGTTTTCGCCGGTGTTGATACCCAAAGTCAAGAATTTTGTTTGTTCGTTACCGTTTGGGCGACCTTGTATTGCAAACAATAGCCGGTATTCGCCGACCATTCCCGAATCTTCTTTGCGGATAATTGGGAAAATTTTCGTCAATGGTTCAGACGTCGCAACCCATGCGGAAAAGGTCAATTGTTTGAGGTTTGCGGGTACGAAATTATTTGGGATTTCGATTCGAAATTTTCCTTTGAGGTTTGCTGCTTTACCGAACACGCCGTCAACTCGCTGAATATCTTGTGAGGCAACAGCGTTAGTTTTTGGATCAATTTTGTTGCTGACGATGTTGAGTTGGTCGTCGTCGAAAGTCCAATGACCACGCAACCCTTCGTCTGACGCAAATGCATTCATTGTTACAACAGAAACTAGTGTTGCGGACAACGAAACTAAAAATAATTTTCTGATCATAATTTTGCTCCTATTTTTAACTTTTCTCTCAATTACACGGCAACATTTGCTCACGCTATTGCAACTTCACAACTTACGCTAACACAAAATCCAACGCCGAAATAATTGCTTAATGATTTTAATTTTAATCGTTCAATGCTTGCTGCGAACACGAACTTTCAACCACGCCCAACAAGCCAACAGCGGAATTGTACCTTTTAAAAAAACTTGAGTCAATACATCCATGAGGAGTCTCCAAAAAACACCATTCTATACCAACCGCATCCGCTAAATTGGACTTTTTTTAATTTGTCGGTTATCGGTGTTGATGTTTGCAAGGCGGTTTTGGATTGCCATTACTCACCCATAGGTATTAAGTTAAGGGTTTAAGTCATTTGCAAATCAATAATTGTCGTTTGTTTGCGATATTCGTTTTCATTCATGTTACCAACGAATTTGCCCCAACTTTGTCCGTGATTTGTTATCGATTCGCCCTATTTGCCCTAAATTTGCTCTAACATTTTCCGATAAACTTGCAAATAGCCACCCATCACCTGACATTTTGTTGAAACAACTATTTGAAAATTAAAAACTTAAACCCTTAACTTAATACCTATGGGGCGAAGCCTACCGCCAATACCGGTTACGGTATAAAAGTGTCGGAACAAATTGACAAACAAATCAAAATGCTCGAAAAGGAAATTGACAGGATTTTGCTTAAAAATCCGGTAAGGAAAGAGCAAAAAAAAATCCTTGAATCCATTTTAGGAATTGGGGCAACTACCCATAGATATTAAGTTAAGGGTTTGAGTGGAAATTGGTATAGGAGATGTGTGTATTTTTTTGTACAATGTGTTTTTTCTGGTAACTATTCAGTCGCCCTGATTTTTTTTGACATTTTGTATTGACATGGTTTTCTGAATTTATTATTCTTTTGTGATGGATCGAGCGGATTTTGGTAACATTTCGGATTCGGAGTTA
>JAIRWK010000045.1 GCA_031268995.1 Planctomycetaceae bacterium | reverse complement strand
GTGTTCAGCTTCGGGAATTTTAAAGTAGCTTCAGTATAAAACTAAACCGTCTGAAATGTCCTCACATTCCGTCCCTAACGGGACGAGAACAATGTTTTACCTTTTTTCTATCAATCGACGGAATAACCACCATCATTTCCGTATCGTGCGTAACATGAGTTACAATTCTAAATGATACTCATAAAAGCAGGATCATAAGGACCTTTCAAATCCGAAACAGAAAATACATTGTTTGGATGAGTTTTAAAAGTCTTTGCATCTATATTGACTTGATTTATTATCCGACGTAATTCTTTTTTCAACGTATTGATGTTCTTACTCAATTTTTTATCGGAATCGTATTTAATCCAAATTATACGATATTCGTACTCGTACAAAAAACGAATTTCCATATCCTCAAACCTAAGACGACAAAAAAGTGGAATTACATTCCAACGGTCTGCCGGATAAAATCAATCCCCATAATACTTAACATCAATCGCATGGCTGTCGAGAACAAATTGGACAAATTTATCTGGTATAAAATTTCGGTTCGTGTGAAATATAAGCAAAATCTATGACATCTTTATCTTTAATATTTACCTCATTAACATCCCCACTTGCCACAATAAGTTGCTGAGAGTTTTGAAAAAATAAACTAATCAAAAATAAAGCAACTATTAAACTGAACTTATTGTGAATATTTATTGACATCGGATTACAAAAAAATAAAGGGCTATACCGTTGGGACTGGTGACAATTTCATTTCATTCACTTTCTCTATGAAAGAGGAACTTGAACCGCCAGAATGAATTTGTCCGTACAGGGAAAACAACAAATTGTCCTATTCAACAGATATGTGAAAATTAACAGGATTTCTTCCGCTTTGAAAAAAAATCGTATGAAACGGAGTCTTTGGGTAATTCGCTGGCGGAAATATGACGTATCAGCATAAAAGATTCAAAGATTACACGGGACTGATCCCTTGTTAAATATTGAGGAAGAGCAGAAAAATTATGATGTTTGGGGAAAGATAGTTTATCACTACTAACACCCCTTTTCGCAAAAAAGCCCACATACTTATCGTCAATAATATAAGGATCCGGCATAGGCTTAATACAACCGAGAAACTCTACACCCAATAACACAACCAAAATTATACCGAAGCCGGTATGAGCGATAGGCTTCGCCCTTGAACAACTGCGTTGCGATGCTACGCTTGCGTGTTCAGCTTGAGCATATCAAATGCGATCTGATAAATTTTTTGTATAACGAAGCCAGTATAGACGCTAGGCTTCGCCCTCGAACAACCACTTCACATTGTTGCGTTTGCGTGTCCAACTTCAGGAATTTTAAAACAGCTTGAGCATAAACATTCATGGATATTTTTATACCGACTCCGGCATAAGATTTTATTAGATTTTATTGTTTTTTTGTCAACCATTTCCTGTTGCGCTTATTCCGCCCGGATTGAAGCAGAGGGCAACGATTACAGGATGTTCGCCGTCAACTACCACCTTACACACCGCATTTTCATAACCCTCGTCCGGTAACTCCGGTAAACCAAAACCAATGTCCGGTACCGTCAACGTAAACTTGCCGCCCATCTCTTCAAGAAGTAACATCAACTTCCCACCAAGAACATTCGTCAACTCCGCAATCAAATCACGAATAAGTTGATTATCAAGTTGAAATTCCTCGCCGGCGTACATGTTGCGGGCAAGCACGAACGCAAGACCCTTCGTTATAATAAACCAAACCGAATGAATGTCCGGCGAATTAACCTTCATACACGCCCAACACCACTCGTCCGGCGTAAATTGCTTAACCATCTCGTCAAAATCAGCCTCCTTCAACGCCATCGTCGCCGCCGGTGCCGCCGCCGCCGCCGCCGAATCACCCCACGGATCACGCGACGGCGCAACAATATTTATCGGTGCCCACTCGCCGCCCGAACGCTTCGCTTGCTCCGCGTCAATATCCTCCCAACCCGTAACCGACGACGAAACTGAAACATTCGCCGCATTATTGGGCAAAACATTTATCGCAGCAACATCAGAACTCAAACCACTTGAACCCGCAACAGAACCACTGGACAATTGAACCGCCGACGAATTACCATTGTCCGGCGAACCCCACGAATCAGACGAATTGCCCCATGAATCATACGCTTGCCCAGCACCACCAGCAACCGGCGAAACTCCCCTATTATCCGGCGTGTTATAATTGCTGCCCGAATTTCCGCCACCAACCCCGCCCGAAACTTCTTTACCAATTGACACCGACGTACTCCCAACAGAAAACTCATCATCGACTTGAGAAAATTCCTCGCCGCCGACCTTAATAGAACAAGGTACAACCTCCGCAAACGCCATCGTTTCCAAAGTCTCACGTACCGCATTAAACAACAATTGACCACAATTTTTAGGAAGCATAACTCAAAATTTTTATATACTAAAGATGTTTTTAAATTTTTCAGATATTAACCACTCAACAAAAATATAACCAATTTTCTTAACTAAACAATCTCAGTAACAAATAGTTAAAAAAATTAGGTGAAAATTAGGTTTTGGAGAATTACCCTTTATGTTTTGTCCTGATAAAAATTAAAGGCATAAAGGCGCAAAGGACAAATATTCAAACGCTACTAAAGGCGTATTGCACCAATGTCAACTCACTGATGTGAGGTTCTAAAAACCAACTGTAACGGAAGCGTCCCGCTTCCGATTGCGGCAGCGAGGACGCTACCGTTACAGGACTAAAATGAGTTTTTATACCGTAGCCGGTAAGGCGATAGGCTTCGCCCTTGAACAACCGCTTCACGTTGTTGCGCTTGCGTAATCAGCTTCAGGAATTTTAAAATAGCTTGAGTATAGAAATTCTCTGATGGTGTTTCTTGAAAAATCCTTGAAACTGTTGCCCGAAAACAAAACACACCGGCTAATGCACAACTCCGCCGATAACGCCCAATTTTTCGTTTACTTCTTGAATCGCCTCTATCAATAACTGGGGACTAACGGGTTTTGAAAGAATACGGGTTACGCCGAGTTCCATCAATTCTTTGCGTTGTTCCAAGTTACCTGCACTGGTAACTACAAGCACCGGCGTACCGCTAAGTCGCGGACTCGCGGAAATCTTACGCATTAACTCTATGCCATTCATGTTCGGCATCGTCAAATCAGTTACAAGCAAATCCGCCCTAACCTCTTTCATCCGAAGTATCGCCTCGCTGCCGTCAGAAGCCTCAAAAAAGCTGGCATCACCAAGCCCCGCAATCTCCAAACAACGTCTAATAAACATACGAGCTAATGCTGAATCGTCGGCTATTACAATGTTTTTTATCATATTACACTCAAGCTGTTTTAAATTCCCGAAGCTGAACACGGAAGCGCAACAACATGAAGCGGTTGCCCAAGGGCGAAACCTACCGCCCATACCAGCTTCGGTATAAAACTATACTACTAATAAAGCTATCCAAAATTTAAAGTACAAGCAGCCCAAAATTGCGAAACCAACCACAGTACGCCAAGATTAACACAACAGCCGGTAATTCTATCAATCAGAGTAATAGTTGTCAATTACCATTGCCGCAACCCCAAAATATTGACACGCAGACACAACACAGATTTGAAAAATATTCGCAAGGTCAGAAAAAAACTCGATCTGCGATCATACATTAAATCCGGTCATTTGCGTGCCTGATATTTTTCAGCTTATTTTTTGATTTTTTTGCCTAGCAGAGTTGTGATGGCAATATTTATTTTTTTTAAGCGAGAGACTGTTGGACGTTTCTTTAGGACGTTGTAGTTTATATTTTTAATCGCGTCAAGAATTGCCAAACCGCCGCGTATGATCAAAGCAAGATCAAATTTGATCGAACTTGGCACTTCGTCAATCAACGGCACACCGTATAAGATCCTTTCGCGTGCATCCGCAACAAGTTCGCACATCATCAAACGAAATTCCTCACTCCAATCCAGTTGCCCAATATTCACCCCATACCGCGCCGCAACATCACACGGAATATAACACCGCCCAATCGAAAAATCACGCGATATATCTTGCCAAAAATTCGCGAGTTGCAAACCCGTACAAATTGAATCAGACCAATCAAGCAACTTGCCGTCAACCTCAACCCCATTATTAAACGCAAGATATAAAACTATCCGACCAACAGGATTAGCAGAATTGCAACAATAACCCAACAAGTCGTTTATTGATTCGTATTGTTGTTTTATACCGAAGCCGGTATGGGCGGTAGGCTTCGCCCCTGAACAACCGCTTCGCGATGCTACGCTTGCGTGTTCAGCTTCAGGAATTTTAAAACAGCTTGAGTATATTTGATCCTGTTTGAATGCGATTAGCAAATTTGCAAAAGGTTCTTTGGGCAAATTAAATCTACGAACAACATCCGCCAACGCAACAAAAATCGGATGCATGATCGGTAAATCATTTGGCAATAATGTTGAGTCTGAGTTGGGGTTTGTGTTTTGGATTTTACGGGCGTAGTTGAAACATTGGTCGAGTTCGTGTTCCCATTGTGTTAATTTTTCGAGTGCCGTTTCGCGGGCAATTTTCGAGCCGTTATTGTTATCGCCCAAATCGTCGGAATAACGACAATAAGCATAAACCACCTCCATTGGCTCACGCAATTTACGAGGCAACAAAAAACTCACCACACTAAAATTCTCATAATTACAACGCACCAGCCGCCGACAATAAACCAACGCCTCCGATAACGAATAAACTTCACCAGACTCAAATAATAAACTCATAAACCTTAAAAATAAAAATATACAACCGAATATTTGACAACCACAAAGAACACAAAGTTCACAGAGGAATTTTTCAAAACGAAAAGCACGAAAAATACAAAAGATAAGAAATAGGATTTTTAAAAAATTTCGTACTTTTCGTGTTAAAAAAATATTGGAAACTCTTCCTACAACGTATTCATTTTGTTTCCTCTTTTTTGTTTGGAGTGGTGAGAATTTCTATTATGGCATCGCAGTAGCCGTAATCGTCTTCGGAGATTTCTTCAGCGTGTTTACGTGTTTCTTCGGCGAGTTTAAGTGGAGTTGTGCCTTTCTTGTCTTTTATTTTTATGTCCGCACCTTTGTCAATAAGATATTTAACAACACCCAAATTACCACCAGAAACTGCATTGAATATCGGCGTTCTATCATGGATATTTTTTGCATTGACATCAAAACCTTTTTCAATTAGATATTCAATTATTTTCAAACTACCGTTTCCTACTGCTCTAAATAGGATAGTTTCACCGTCATTATTTTTGGCATTTATATCAAAACCTTTTTCGATAAAATATTGAACCACTTCCAAATTGCCGCCGCTGACTGCACTAAAGAGAAGGGTTTCGCCATAACTGTTTTTGGCATTCACATCAACGCCTTTTTCAGCAAGGAGTTTTATTAAACTCGCAGAGCAGCGTACATAAACTGCACTATGTAACGGGCTATGAAGTGTATTCGCTTCTACATCAGCACCTTTCTCAATGAGATATTTAACAATCTCCGAGCTGTTTCTTGATATTGCACAACGTAATGGAGTTTCACCGATCTTACCTTTTGCGTTCGCATCAAGACCTTTTTCGACAAAATATTTAACTTGATCCAAATTACCACCATACGCCGCAAAGTGAAGGAGATTTCTATTTTCACTATCTACAACATTAACATCCGCGCCTTTTTCGACAAGATACTTGACAATGTCAATATGCCTACCAGCAGAGAATATAGAGGTATAACCATGTCGATCTCTTGCATTCACGTCTTCGCCTTTTTCAACGAAATATTTAACAACATCCAATTTGCCGCTGCGCACCGCAAAGAAGAGTGGAGTCCGACCTTCATTATTTTTTACGTTTGTATCTGCACCTTTCTTAGTCAGATATTTGACAACTTCTAAATTACCACTTTGCACTGCCCAGACAAACGGTGTCCGACCTTCACCATCTTTTATGTTTATATCCGCGCCCCTTTCAAGAAGAAATTTGACTGATTCCAAATCGTCAATTTTGCGAAATAGGAGAGTGTTACCGTTATTCCTTTTTGCGTTTACATCAGCACCATATCCGATAAGTGCTTTAAAAACTTCCGGATTTTGTACCGCGTAGAACAGAGGAGTCTCGGATTTGCCATCTTCTATGTTTACATCTGCGCCTTTTTCAATGAGATATTTAATGATCTCCAAATTCTTGTTCTGAACTGCAAGACGCATAAGAGTTTCACCGGAACCATCCTCCATCTTGTTTATATCTGCACCTTTTTCGATGAAATACTTAACAATTTCCCAATTGCCGTTTTGTGCCAAACAGATAACAGGCGTTCTACCACCAATATTTTTTGCGTTTACGTCTATTCCTTTTTCAACAAGACATTTGATAATATCAAATTCAAATTTATTACCATTATTCTTAACATTCTTGACTACAGAAAAAAGAAGAGTTTCACCCATATAATTTTTTACATTTATGTCTGCACCTTTTTCAATAAAAAATTTAACAAGTTCTAAATTTCCACTACCTATAACAATTCTAATGAGATCTGCGTCTCTCTTAGATTTTGCGTTTAAATTTACACCTTTTTCGACGAGATATTTGATGATTTCAATTTTGCCACCGGATTCTATTACACTTCTGATAGGATTTGCGCCGAACTTTTCTTCGGCATTTACATCCGCACCCTTTTCAACAAGGTATTTAATGATCCCAAATTTATTGCGATCTTTGCCGGCTGATACTCCAATAAGCGGTGTGTTTCCATCAACGTCTTTTGCGTTTACATCCGCGCCTTTCTCGACGAGATATTTAATAATTTCCAAATCACCAAACCGCGCCACCTCTATAAGAAGAGTCCTATTAGCATCGCTTTTTGCATTTATGTCTGCACCTTTTTCAATTAGATATCTGATAACGTTAGGTTTGCCGTTTCCTGCCGCGATCAATATTGGGGTATAGCCTCTAATGTTTTTTGCGTTTATATCGACACCTTTTTCAAGAAAATACTTAACAGTTTCCAGTTTGCCTCTTGCGACTGCAACAAAGAGAGGCGTTTCTCCGTTATTGTCTTTTGCGTTTACATCAAAACCTTTTTCAACAAGATATTTAACGATTTCCAGATTATTGCTATACACCGCACCGAATAGAGGCGTTTTTTTGTAATCCTGTTTTGCATTTACATCTGCACCTTTTTCAACAAGGTATTTAACAATTTCAAAATGTCCTTTAGTTGTCGCATAGCGAAGGGGAGTTACTGTCGACACGTCTTTTGCGTTTACATCAAAACCTTTTTCAACAAGATATTTAACAACTTCTAAATGCCCATACCAAGCAGCTTCAATAAGAAGAGTTGTGCCGTTCATATCAATTGCATCTACGCTGGTACTGTTTTCAATGAATTTTTTGACGACTGCTAAATCACCTTTCCGAACTGCAACTTCCAGAGCATGACTCTGGTTAGTTGACCGGTTCTGAAGTTGAAGTTGTTCTTGAGCGTAGCCAGTCAAACCCAAAACCAACACGATCAAACCAGTTAAAAGGGTTGTAGGAATCGTTTTTTTCATAATTAAATCTCCTTGTTTTTGTAACCCTTCACGGGTATTTTTATTTTAAGTTCTTGCGTTTTTTTGTCCAATATTTTTAAGGGACAAAAGAGACAAAGCAACTACTCACCAAGCAAGTTGTCCTAATTCAAAACTCCAGAATCTGAACACGCAATCGTAACAAAATAAATCAGTTGTTCAAGAGCGAAGCCTGACATCCAACACCGGTGTCGTTGTACCTCACTTGCTAAATTATGAAAATTTGTTACTCTGAACAATGCGAACGCTTGAGGTTTAGTGCTTGAGGTTTCAGGTGTGAGCAAATTGAATGTGTTGAATGTCGAAACAAACACTCAATTGAGAATGTTTGCAAAGACAAGAAAAAATTGTCAACGAGTAACGAGCAAAAATGATGAGTTGATCTGTTGCCCGATACTCAAATATTACCACTTAACGAAAAAGGATCATTTATGAAAAAAACGATTATTGTTTTTCTAGCAGCTGCAATGTTGGCTGTTTCGGGTTCTGCGGCATACGCGCAAGAATCCGGTTGGACTAAAATTTTCAACGGCGAAAATTTCGAAGGTTGGAAATCGAATGAGAAGTACGAAGGTTTTGAAATTAAAGACGGCGCAATTGTCGGTAAAGGCGGACGAAACCATCTTTATTACATGCAAGAGCTTAAAAATTTCGAGCTTAAAATTGACGTGAAAATCAATAAAGGCGGAAACTCCGGCGTTTACGTTAAATCACAATGGCAAGACGCAAATTGGCCCACAACCGGTTTCGAACTCCAAGTCAATTCATCAAACGGTGACCCCGTCAAAACTGGAAGCCTTTACAACATCATCAAAATCCCCAAAGCACCACACGGCGACGACGAATGGTTCACATATCACCTCACACTCAAAGGTAACACTATTACAGCGCGGGTGAATGATAAATTATTGTACACTTATGTTGACCCGATGGAAAAAGGCGGTACACCGCAAGGCTCAAATATCACCGAACAAAATAAACGAATCAGCCAAAAAGGTTATATCACCTTGCAACAACACGACCCCAAAAGTATTCCTTCATTCAAAAATATCTATTTGAAAAAATTACCAGATTGATATAAATTTTGTGAAGCCGCTGTTTTCAAATTGCCAAAAAACAAAAACGGACGACAAACCAATCAACACCACTCAAACGTGTTGTCAAAGTTTGTCGTCCGTGTATTTATTTTTAGTCAATATCTATATGCCTTTTCATGCTGAATATTTTTTACACCGCCGGTAGGGCGATAGGCTTCGCCCTTGAATAACTGCTTCACGTTGTTGGGCTTGCGTGTTCAGCTTCAGGAATTTTAAAACAGCTTCAGTATATCAGAAATAACATTTTAAAAAATCACCGCCCCTCAAAACAACATCGTTTTATACCTGTAGCTACGAAGAAATTCATCTTTTTGAGGCAGGATTACAGGACTGTCAGGATATAATAAAATCCTGTATATCCTGCTATCCTGTTAAATCCTGTCAAAAAAATAAAAACTGAATTTCATAGTGCTATGAGTATACCATAAACGGAAACAATAGCATTCTCTAAACAATCTCAATATTATTCATCTTCAGCATCATCAACTTGTCGCGTCAAAGTTGCAGAAGAGTTTACCGATTCTGGTTGTCCATTATGTATTGCAGTATAGCTCGATTTCAGCGTCACTGTTGGACTTGATTGTGAACGATTCGACGTTCCCTGCGAAGCTGACAACTGGGAGTTGGTCGAAGAATAAGCAGTTGCTGTTGACGCAACTGTAAAACTTCTTGCTTGACTTTGCGCGATAACATACACGAAAGTTATTTTTAGAGTGGCTCACCATAAAAAACGACTCATCACAATCGGACGTGAAGTGTTACAAAAAACCAATAGGGGGGGAGAATACCAAAAGCAATTTCCCGATAAAATTAACGGATTAGTTCGGATTATTCGAATTATAACTCATGTATTTTAATTTTTTTGTGGTTACAGTAATTTTTTGATCTCGATCAATAAATTTATTGTCCATAATACGTGCGGTAAAGCATGATTCACTGTCCATATTGTTCAGTTTTTTGTTTTTGAATTTGAATATGTCCACTATTTCTTTTTCCAACAATTACGTTTCGTCAAATTATCATGTTGCCGCTAAAAGTCAACATGTTGCGGCAATCGAAGCGGTAAAAAATAATAACAACACCAGTGATATTGTATCGCCTACTGGTGATGTGTTGACGATTTCTGCCGAAGTTCTTGAAGTGTTAAACAAAAACGGTGATGTTTTGACGATTTCGGCGGAGGAATTGGAAGCAGAAAAAGTTAAATTGGGAAATTCGAAACAACTGGCAGAAATAGAATCACTTTCGTGCGAGGAATTTAATCGGGCAATCCTAGATCACTCTAATCATTCCGATTTAGGGGCTTGGGCTTTTGGTGTTAGTTTTGCCGATAACTATAAAGCAAACGCCGAATTGTTATATTCTAAATATCAGAGCGATTTGCAAAACGCTGACAAAGCATTTGCTCAATTGTTAGAAAGAAATAATATTAAGCTCAGCAAAGAGGAACATATTGAGTTGACGATTGACTATGACGGAAATCTCACGGTCAACGGAAACATTAGTAAAGAAAAATCCGAACGCATTCAAAACGCTCTAAATAATGACAACTCATTAGAGCAAAATTTATTGATGGCGCACGGTAACCGCAAATACTCCGAAGAGAATATTGACAGTTCTAACACTTCTTACCTCGAAAACCAACGGTCTATTGTGAATACAATTCTACAACGTGAATATGGTCTTTCGCTTTCAGATTTTGAATTAAATAAAGATTACAAATCAATTTCAGAGTTTAGAATGATTGGGGATTATCAAAGTTACCACAAGCCTTATGAATCGTTGAATATCAAAAACGGAAACAATACGTTATTGGAGGAATTGTACAATAATGAGCGTAAACTTTTTCTTGAAATCTCCAGAATTTTATATGAACAGAAGAATAGTCCTGATGCCGAAGTGCCAGACGTAACATTTTCATATCAGAACGGCGTGTTTGTTGAGAAAGGTAAAAACGATGCCAAAACATTGGATACGTTTGCTTCCAAAGTAATGAGATGTCATGAAGTGATTGAAGGGGAAGTTGATTACTCTATCACTTTCGACAACAGCGGTCGAATAATGAATACGACTCAACTTAGCAAAGATTTCAGAAAAATTATTTTGGCACACAATAAAAATTCGTTTAACGAAGATACATGGAGTATGTACGGCAATTATTTTAACTCTCAAGTATACAACAATACGTCTTTGACAAGATTCGTTTAGCAAAGTATGAAACTGGACTTGAAGCGAATTTTGATACATTCACTGTTGGCAAAAACGACAAAGGTAATTTCTCAATCGCAACAAATTCTAGGGCAATATCATCTCTACTCAAGCCGTCTTAAAATTCCCGAAGCCGGTCAGAAATTTAAAGTGGCTTGAGCATATTAACCACGAAAGTATATTTTTTTGGAGTACGAAACAGGCGAAATTTTTATTTCAACTTTTTTTTTGTATGTTTTGTCCCTTTCGTTTGCCCCGTACTCCAAAAAAATTTTCGTGTTCTCGGCAATCATTAACAACCAAGTGATGAGTTGTTATACCGAAGCCGGTATGGGCAGTAGGCTTCGCCCATGAACGAACGCTTTATGTTGTTGCGATTGTGTAACCGGCTTCGGGAAATTTAAAACAACTTGAGTATGTATTATTGCGGTGGTTTTTTTCCGAATATTGTTTCGTATTGTGCGGCGAATTTTTCTTTGCGAGTTGGGTCGCAAATGAAGCATTGCGATTCCGCGCGACTGTGTTCATTGCACCAGTCGCCGGCTTTCTTCAACTCCGCCGCAACCTTACTGTTGCAAAGCGAACAAATCGCCTCCGGTACTCCATGCTCAACACACCAACCATTAACATCATGTCCTGTGCCTTGTGGTGCTGAAACCTGATGCCCATGAGCATCAGGTTCCGGTGCCTTTTCCGCCGCCTTATTGCAGCCCAAAAACACTAAACCAACACCAGCCGCCACCAATAAAATCATCTTTCTCATTCTAAATTCTCCTAAATTTACCCCCAAAAAGGGTTCCTTACCAAAATAAAAGATAATATGCCTCATAATCGTTGCGCTAAATCCTCATAATAAATCCAACGCCACAACCAAATCCCGCAACACACGAAATTGGGACTCCATTATCCTTGTTTCCAATCTATACTCGTTATTTTTTTATTCATTACAAAAGACATCCACGAAATTTTTAAAACCGCAAAAGCGAAGAAGGATATTTTTAAAAAACTTTGTGCAACTTCTTCGCCTTTGCGGTTCGTTGAATAGGTTACTGGTAACCAAGTAAACGGCTTTTTTCGCAAGGTGCGCCGTTTTCTAGCCATTGATCATTCTCTTCAGGATTGTACCAAAGAATCATTCGTATCGCCCTGACATTTACTGCCGCCGTTTGAAAAAGTTGACGGGCTTGTCTATCACACGATACAATTGATTTATCTGAACATAAAGCAGCTTCAATCAAATGAAAATCTTTTATGATTGCATCAAGCATACTTTTAGTTTTTGCAGTTTCTGTCACTTTTTTCTGCAATTCGGCGTATGTTGTGGAAACATAACGAATCCGTTTTTTTGCAACCATTGTCCTTAACCATTTTGTTGCGTGATACGAT
>JAIRWK010000037.1 GCA_031268995.1 Planctomycetaceae bacterium | reverse complement strand
ATATTAAATTGGAGAAGTTAAAGTTCGCCCACAAACTCAATCATTTTGCCCTCAAAGCAAAAATCTACCTAGCCGCGTCAAAAGCCGCTTGGAACGAAATGTGCAAAATTAAACACAAGGTTGATGCGTAACATGAGTGAAGATGTATAATTGACTCGTTTACTAACCATAAAAACTCTTAATAAAAAAATTTTTTCTTCTAAATCATCAACCTTATGCAACTGTACAGCTTTTTAAGTCCACCGCACTACTTTAAAATTCCAGAAGCTGGACACGCGCGTAACAACGTGAAGCGGTTGTTCAAGGGCGAAACCTATCACCTTACCGGCTACGGTATAATGAGGTTTGGGGAAGTTCCGTATGGTATGTTTTCCACTAATCGTCTGCTTTGCTGTTGTCGTCTTTTATTACAAAAGTTGCCTTTAGTCTTGCAACCTCACACGCTAAACCCGATATCTTTACACTGCTCAAAACATCATCAAAATCCTTGTACGCATCCGGTGCTTCATCCAACGGATACTTGCGGCAATTCGTTAAAATATCGGCTTTGTCTATCTCATTGTCCACCACCTTTTGATTCAATACATCAAACGCACGCCTCCGACCCATCACTCGCCCCGCACCATGATTTATACTGTACGCACTAATTTCCGCACCACCCAAACCAACCATTACCGCAGAACCATTTCTAGGATTGCCGGGCAAAAGAATCGGATGACCCGTTGCCTCAAACGGCGTACCCCGCAACTCATGATGCCCCGCCGGAAACGCACGAGTTGCACCTTTGCGATGAACATAAACCGGCTTGCCACGCCAAACCTCACGCCGCACAATATTATGGCTTATAAAATAAATTAAATTCGCATTGACCTGCGGAAATACCTCCCTAAACGCTTCTAATACCAATACGTTGATCAATAAATGATTCAATGTTGCAAAATTCGCGCCCATCGCTAAATCATCAAGATAATCATTAGCCTCAACCGAACCCAACGGCGCATAAACCAATTGACGATCATTGCCCGGATAACTAATTCCCCACTCACTAAATTTTCTCTGTAAAATCTTAAATTGCTCAGTCGCCAAAATATTTCCAAAACCACGCGAACCACAATGCGATAAAAACGCAACATGACCGTCCTTGAGACCAAAAATTTCCGCCGTCCGCCTTGATTCATCATCATCGCAAACCTCGACCACTTCACACTCGCCAAAATGATTGCCGCCGCCATACGAACCAAGTTGATTCATCTTGTCAGCAAAATTCAACATGTACCGTTCACGCAATACCTTGTCCAACCGAAACTCAAGCGCATCCGATGCCCCATCATGACCAAAATGAACCGCGTCCTCACAACGTCGCGTCCACTCAAACGGAATACCAAATTGCTCACACACCGATTCCGTTGCACCATCAATCACCGCCCGCACAGCATTGTCCCTCGAAAACTTCCGATTCCTGCGAAAAATTTTATTCTTGCCGCCGCTGTAACCCGTCGGCGTACGACAACAAATCGCATCAATCAACGCGCGCCTAACCTCACGCGCTCTAATTTCCTCCGCTGGAAGATCAAATTGCAACAACGACATCGAACACTTTATATCAACTCCCACCGGACCCGGAAAAATATGCGACGGAGAGACCATCACACAACCAATCGGCGCACCATAACCACAATGCGCATCAGGATTCAAAATCACATCCGTTACACCACAAGCACCACGAGCATTGATCGCCTGTTGCAACGACTTCTCATCAAACGTTCTACGCACAGACTCCGTACCAATCACCGTGATCGGCGGAACAGAATCAGAAACTAATTTCGATATAGCCTCATTTTCGGTCGCGATAAATTGCATAGTTTTATCTCCTATAATAAATAGTCAATTCATATTCGTATTCGAAAAAAAAATTTTTTCCAAAAAACACTTTTAAAAATCCGCACGCAGATGACGCTGATTTAGGCGTGATATACCGTAGCCGGTAGGGCGATAGGCTTTGCCCTTGAACAACCGCTTCACGTTGTTGCGTTTGCGCGTTCAGCTTCGGGAATTTCAAAACAGCTTGAGTATATCTGCGTGTTGATTTTTTATACTGAAGCCTGCCGCACATGTTGGCTGCGGTATACCGTAGCCGGTAAGGCGATAGGCTTCGCCCCCGAACAACCGCTTCACGTTGTTGCGCTTGCGCGTCCAGCTTCAGGAATTTTAAAACAGCTTGAGTATATAAGATTCCTTCTTGATGGGATATATCCTGCGTTTTTTATTTTTTGTTTGAATTCGGATTCGTTGCTGCGGTGAATTGTTCCCGCTGCCGCAACTACGTTTTCCTCTATCATCACACTGCCAAGATCATTTGCCCCAAACGAAAGACCAAGAACTCCTATCTCCAAACCTTGCGTTACCCAACTCGATTGAATCGTCTTGAAATTGTCAAGAAATAACCTCGAAACAGCTAATAACCTAAGATATTCCCATACACTCGCTTTTTTGATATGGGCAATTCGCGTATTGCTCGGTTGAAATGTCCACGAAATAAATGATGTGAAACCGCCCGTCTCGTCTTGCAATTCACGAAGCCGCAATAAATGTTCCACCCGCTCACTAACCGTCTCAATATGACCAAACATCATTGTCGCCGAACCACGACCGCCCAAATAATGCCACTCACGACACACCTCCAACCAACGCTCCGCCGATGCCTTGTTCGGACTCAACTCACGCCGAACCCGATCAACCAATATCTCCGCACCACCACCCGGCAACGATCCCAATCCCGCCGCGCGTAATCGCAAAAGAACCTCACGAATCGATAAACCAAACCGATCAGAAAAAAAAATTATCTCCGTCGGACTAAATCCATGTACATTCACCTCAGGAAAATTATCCTTGATCCGACGAAGTAAACCCTCATACCACTCAAAAGATAACGACGGATGTAAACCGCCTTGCAATAAAATTTGCTTGCCGCCAAGCGCAACCGTTTCGGCAATCTTCGCAAAAAGAATATCATCGCCCAAAACATAACCATCAACCGAACCCAACGAACGACAAAAAGCACAAAATGAACAGTTGCTAACACACACATTTGTATAGTTGATATTACGCTCAATATTGTACGTCCTGATCAATTTGTTCAAATGAATTTTGCCCAAAAACTCATTCGCAAAATAACCCAAAATCGAAATATCATCAGAACACAAAAGCTCCACGCCATCGTCAAACGAAAGACGCTCAAACCGCTCCAACTTGGATAATAATCTTCGAGACAACATCACAATATAGGGAAATTTTTATCACGAAAAGCGCAAAAAAAGAACACGAAAATGTACGAAAAAATAGGAGGTAGGGGCGTACCCTTATACTGAGGCTACTTTAAAATTCCTGAAGCTGAACCCGCAAGCGCAACAACGTGAAGCGGTTGTTCGAGGGCGAAGCCTATAGCCTTACCGGCTACGGTATAATATTCGCCGTCAATATAATCGTTGGCATAAATTTGGAAGTCAAAAATCGATTTCGTTTATTTGGGCGTTTGGGTTTGGTGTGATTTTTACTATTCTCCCTTGTACTGTAACACGTCCCTCCGCCAGCAACTTCAACGCTTCTGGATACGCAATACATTCGGCATCAAAAATTCGATCATTGAGCGTGTTCGCAGTGTCGCCCTCCAACACATCAACCGCTTTTTGAAGAATGATTGGTCCGTTGTCATAATGCTCATCCACAAAATGAACCGTGCAACCAGATATCTTGACACCCATCTCCAATGCTTTTGAATGAACGATATTTCCGTAATAGCCCTTGCCGCAAAAAGCCGGAATCAACGACGGATGAATATTCAATACTCTATAGCTGAAATCTTGCGGAATCTCCAGCAACTTCAAATAACCCGCAAGCACAACATAATCAACATACTTGTCCCGACAAACTTGAAATATCGGTTCAGAAAAAGCGCGAAGCGTTGGATAATTATGACGCTCTATTATCTCAATTGGTATAGATTCCTCCTCCGCATATTGCAATCCGGCAACCGACGGCGTACTCGAAATCACAACAGCTATCTCTGCAGATAACTCTCCTGTTGAAATACGGTTTATCAAGTTCTTGAGCGAGCGACCCGTTCCCGAAATTAAAACCGCAAGACGAAGTTTACGTTTTGACATATTAAATTTTGTGCCGCAAATAAACGACAACCTTAAAATAATGATATACCGCAGCTGTATGAAATTTATCTTTTTGTGACAGGATAACATGATTGTCAGGATATAAAAAAATCTTGTCTATCCTGCCATCCTGTAAATCCTGTCAAAAAAATAAAAACTAAACTTCATAGTGCGATGAGTATAATGGAAACCAAATCCTCATTACACCGAAATCGGCATAATTGAGGAACACAAAGGAATCTGTACCGAAGCCGGTATACCGTAGCCGGTAGGGCGATTGGCTTCGCCCTTTAACAACCGCTTCACGTTGTTGCGATTGTGTGTTCAGCTTCAGGAATTTTAAAGTAGCTTCGGTATATATTTTTATTTTTCAAATTTATCGATTGGCGGAGTTGTTACTTCTGCGATTAGTTTTTTGATAATATCTTCATTTGTTGTTTCTTCGGCTTGTGCTTGGAAGTTTGTGCTTATTCGGTGTCTTAATACCGGTATTGCGCACGCCCTAATATCGTCAATCGAAACCGAAAACCGCCCGTCCATTGCCGCCAATGCCTTGCCTCCGTGAATTAAATATTGTCCGGCGCGGGGACCTGCTCCCCAGTCAACTAACTCGCGTACAAATTTTGGTGCTGATTCATCTTTGGGGCGTGTTGCTCGTACTAATTTCGCGGCGTATTGGACAATATATTGGCTGACGGCAACGCTTCCGACAAGTTTTTGCAAATTGACTATTAGTTTTCCGCTGAGTATTTTTCGTACTTCGGTTTTTTCGCCGCGTGTTGTTGCGGTCAAGATACGTTCTTCTTCGTCGAGTGTTGGGTAATCAATTTTTATGTTGAACATGAATCGGTCAAGTTGTGCTTCGGGCAATGGGTAAGTTCCTTCTTGTTCGATTGGGTTTTGTGTTGCGATTGTGAAGAATGGGTCTGGGAGTTGGTATGTGGTTTGTCCGACGGTTACTTCGCGTTCTTGCATTGCTTGCAGCAGGGCGGCTTGGGTTTTGGGCGGCGTGCGGTTAATTTCGTCCGCAAGCAATATATTAGTAAAAACCGGTCCTTCAACAAATCGAAAATTACGCCGTCCGTTTTCATCTTCGTCCAGTACAGATGTGCCGGTAATGTCGGACGGCATCAAATCGGGTGTGAATTGTATTCGTTTGAAATTGATGTCGAGTATGCGGGCAATTGTGCTTACCATCAACGTTTTCGCAAGACCGGGTACGCCCTCAAGAAGACAATGACCGCGTGTAAATATTGCTGCAAGAATCTGACGAATCACGGAAGATTGACCAATAATCACTTTGCCCAATTCGTCTTGCATGAGTCGGCAATGTTGTCCGAATTCGAGTAACACATCGCGGAGATTTCGGACACCTGCGGGTTGGTTGGCATTTGTTGGGCTAGTGTTGGGAGCGACGGCAGCGGGTGGAGTTGGCGGTGTGGGCGAAGGGCGATCAGTTGACATAATTTTTCTCAATTTGTTTTTTTGCGTTCAATAAATTATTCGGTGTTGTTTTGGAGGACAATGAGGACAAAAATAACAAAACACGTTGCCCGATTTTGGCAATCTCAAAACACAACCTTGAATCTCATTTTAACAAATTTTATTCTTTGCAAAAGTCCATCCGTAAATTTTAAACACCACAAAGGCAAATAAGGCGAAAAAGGATATTTTTATACCGTAGCCGGTAAAGCGATAGGCTTCGCCCCTGAACAACCGCTTCACGTTGTTACGCTTGTGTATCCAGCTTCGGGAATTTTAAAACAGCTTGGTATAGAATAAAAAAACTTCGTGCGACTTTGTTGCTTTCGCGATGATCAAAATTTACGAATGCGTAACATCGTTATAAAATTATTTTGTCCAATTATTTTGAGGTTCTACTCAAGCTACTTTAAAATTCATGGAGCTGAACACGCAAGCGCAACAACGTGAAGCGGTTGTTCATGGGTGAAGCCTACCGTCTTACCGGCGTTGGTATCTCTTGCTAGTAAATAAATGATGGGTTAAAATCGTGCCTCGCTTTTGCCCGAATTGTTATTAACTCATGTTACGCACGATACGGAAATGATGGTGATTATTCCGTCGATTGATAGAAAAAAGGTAAAACATTGTTCTCGTCCCGTTAGGGACGGAATATGAGGATATTTCAAACGGTTT
>JAIRWK010000034.1 GCA_031268995.1 Planctomycetaceae bacterium | reverse complement strand
AACACCGCATAATCCGCTTTATTACGCAATAAATACTTCAAAGCATAATCAAACGAAACCAATGGTCGTTTATTGTCTTCTTCAGATGACATAATTCTTCTCCTTTGTGGTTGTTATTCAATTAAATTTATTTGGGATTGTTATTATAAATTTTGTGATTTGGTTTATTGTTTTTGTTTTTATTGAGCCTTGTAGTTGTTGAATGATTTTCCATGCTTTGGGCAATCCGAATCCTAGACCGCGTCCTGCTTGGCGACCTGAAAAATATGGGCAAAATATCAGTTGTTTTATTTCCGGTGAAATTCCTATACCGTTGTCATCCACCGAAATTTTAATCTTGCTGCCAACCTCGTTCAAACGAATTACAATACGTCCAAATTGACCTTCATGATTTTTATTTTGGTTGCCGCCGATATTTTTCAACAGTAATGATTCGCGGGCATTATTACAAATTGCGGTGATTGCGATGTGCAATTGAACTTGATCTGTTTCGAGGTATAGCGGCGGTTTGATGTTTGTTTCAAAATTTATTTCGATGTTAATTTCTTGATTTGTTTCGTACAATTTTAATTTTTGTTCTTCAAGAATTTTATTGATTTCTTCGACGATATCGAATTGGCTTATTATCGGCAAGGGCGGGCGGGCAAAAAATCTAATGTCGGCTATCATTTCGTAGGCTCGTTTAACTTGTGCGATGATAGTTGCCAATTTGTGTTGGTGCTCAACATTTTCAATTTCGCGGATTAGCAGTTGTGCGTGTCCGCTTATTATGGCAAGAGGGTTATTGATTTCGTGTCCGGCTCCTGCGGCAAACTCCGCCAACGCGTCCAACTTCTGACGCTCAAGCTCAAACTCAAACCGCTCCCGTAACTCATCAACAGACACCTCACCCGACAACAAATCCAAACCCAAAAAATCAACTCCTTCCGCAATTTTCGTATCAACCGGATGCAATTGATCCGCGATATTTATTTTTGTTGAAGTTTTTTGAGGTTTAGGTTGTTTTTTATTTGGCAAGTTATTTTTTGTGGGTGAAAATTTTTTTGAAATTTTATTTAAGGGGGGGGTTTGGGATTTTGGCATTCTCATTATAATCCTGTGAAAATGACGCGCCCTTAGTGTAGTGGTAACACGATAGCTTCCCAAGCTGTAATTGAGGGTTCGATTCCCTTAGGGCGCTTAGTTTGATAATCTTATTCTGTAACCGTTGTGTTTACTTTTCTTGTTGATCGAGTTGTTCGGGGGCAAAACTGGATTCGGTGTACTCAAGCTGTTTTAACATTCCTGAAGCTGAACACGCAAGCGCAACAACATGAAGCGGTTGTTCTGGGGCGAAGCCTATCGCCTTACCGGCTACGGACGGTATATCAAAAACGCGAAAGCCTGCTTCACGAAGGGGAAGCAGGCTGTTGTTGTCGAAATTTCCGAAACTCAAGATGCGGGCAATTTAGTACGCTTCGTTGTGTACATTTATAGCTCTGCCTGAGGGATCGTTCATCTTTTTGAACGCGGCATCCCACTCAAGTGCAACCGGCGTACTACACGCAACCGATGGTACTGATGGGACAGTTGCCGCTGCGGTGCTTGATGGAAATAACTCCTCAAAAATCGTGCGATACCTGTATTCCTCTTTTGACAATGGCGGATTGATTGGAAAACGGTCTGCTGCTCCCGCGAATTGTTCGTCCGAGATTTCCGAATTCGCAACCTCACGCAATGTATCAATCCAATTGTAACCAACTCCGTCGGAAAATTGTTCTTTTTGTCGCCAGACGACTCCTTCGGGCAAATAATTTTCGAATGCTTTGCGCAAAAACCATTTTTCCATCCGGTTTTTCAAACCGCTCAATTTGAATTCAGGATTTAATTGCATTGCCACATCCATAAATTCCTTATCCAAAAACGGAACACGCCCCTCGACTCCCCACGCCGCAAGCGATTTGTTCGCACGCAAACAATCGTACAAATGTAGCTTGTCCAATTTTCTAACCGTCTCTTCGTGCAATGCTTGAGCGTTGGGTGCTTTGTGGAAGTACAAATATCCCCCAAAAATCTCATCTGATCCTTCGCCTGAAAGTACCATCTTGATACCCATCGAGCGAATGACTCGTGCGAGCAGATACATTGGGGTTGAGGCGCGGATAGTTGTAACGTCATAGGTTTCGATGTGGTAAATTACGTCGCGAATCGCGTCCAAGCCTTCATCGATTGTAAAATGAATCTCGTGATGAACTGTTCCAATATAATCTGCAACCTTCTGCGCCGCCGCCAAATCCGGCGAACCCTCAAGCCCCACCGCAAACGAATGTAAATTGGGCCACCAAGCCGTTTGCCTATCGTCGGACTCAATACGATTCGCTGCGTATTTCTTGGCAACCGCAGAAACAATCGACGAATCCAAACCGCCCGACAACAATACTCCATACGGAACATCTGTCATCAATTGCCGTTTGACCGCCGCCTCCAACGCCACACGCAATTGGTGAATTGAAGTGTCGTCGTGTTTAACCGCATCGAATTCACGCCATTGGCGGTGGTACCATTGAGTCATTTTTCCGTCTTTACTGTGAAGATAATAACCCGGTGGAAATTGTTTAATTATTTTGCAATATCCTTCCAGCGACTTCAACTCCGACGCAACATAAACCGTACCCGCATCATCCCAACCAATATACAACGGCACCACTCCAATATGATCGCGAGCAATAAAATACGCATCCGCCTCTTCGTCGTAGAGGGCAAATGCAAAAATCCCGTTCAAATCTTCAAGAAAATTTATTCCTTTTTCCTTATAGAGCGAGAGAATTACTTCGCAATCGGATTTTGTTTTGAACTGGTATGTATTTGCTTGCCGGTCTCTTATGGATTGGTGGTTATAAATTTCGCCGTTTACTGCCAAGACGACTTTACCGTCTTGGGAGTAGAGTGGTTGTTTACCTGATTGTGGGTCAACTATTGCCAATCGTTCGTGTGCCAAAATCGCCTTTTGACCAACATAAATTCCAGACCAATCAGGTCCCCGATGTCGAATCCTGCGAGACATCTCAAGCGCACAACCACGCAACTTGTCCGCCGAACACTTAAAATCAAATATTCCAACTATTCCACACATTATTGTTACCCATTTTTTCAATGTTACTGCCAGTACTATGAATTTCGGCAACTCAAGATCGCAAGAGACTGTCTTCCAATATGTAGGTAAACAGGCAACTGTTGTCGAAAATTAAAGTGCAAACAGCATAAATATTTCTTGTCGCAAAAGTCATCGGACAAAAAACGAAATCACTTCTTCACATTTTGAACCAATTTTGACCGGACAAAAAATGCAACACAACAGAATAGACCTTGTTCAAAAACTCCGCCAATGTACCGTAGCTGGTAGGGCGATAGGCTTCGCCCTTGAACAATTGCTTCAAGTTGTTACGCTTACGTGTTCAGCTTCAGGAATTTTAAAGTAACTTGAGTACACCATAAGTTCCTACATTCCATCATTCCATGCCGACAAAATCAAACCTAAATTTTAGCCGACACAAAATCTTTTTCAATCCCACCTCAAACCAAAAAAGAAATTCCGTTGGGCAAAAAAACCTAATAACCTTTGCATTTTTTTCATGAATTCCCCTTTTCGTGTTTTTCGTTGTAGATGAATTCTCCCGAATTTTTTGTCGGCAACTTTGCGATTTTGTATTCAGGTTTGGAGATTTTAAAACAGGCTGAGTATAGAACTTACCGGAACCCAATCCGATAAACCTTCACGCCAGATATAAAAATTTGTTTTGAGTTTTTGTTGTTGTGCTAGTTGTCTTATGAGAGTATTTTTGAGCGGACCTTGTTGTGTTCCGTCGTCGGGATTGCAGATGTACCAATCAATGGATGGGTTCAAGAAATCTTGCGGCGTTATGGTGTTTCCGACGAAATTTTTGGAGTTTGGCGTGGTGTTTGAAATTTGGGGTTGTGGTTCAGCATTTTCGATCAAGCCGCCACCTTCTTTACTACTTTTTCGCGTACTTTTTAGCGGAATAACAAGTACAGCACCACAGTCAGGACAATGCGCCCGCAAGCCCGCCAATTGAGATTTGACATGCAACTTGTGACCATTCGGACAAAAAAATCTTATGCCCATATATTTATATACTGGAGCTACTTTATGCTCAAGCTGTTTTAAAACTCCCAAAGCCAAAACTATACCGGCTACGGTATAATTTTAGGCAAGCGATTGCTTTGTCCCTTGTGTCCCCTAAGTCCTTGATGTCCCTATTGTCTTTCAAAAATAGCCTAAAAATTATTTTCGGCTATTCGATCTCCATTGAGTTTTTGGTGATCAATTTGCGACCAATTCTGTTTGTTTTTCTTGTGTGGTGATGTTGTTATTCGTTGTTGTTTTTGTGCGGCGTTTATTTTTTGATTCGCTCCATTCTTTTGTCATTTGTTCAAAAACTTCGGGTGATTCGTATCGAATTACGCCGTTGTTGTCTGACATTGGACCTATTAACCCTTTGAACACGGGTTGCCCGCGCAAACTCATGTCGGTACTACAATCATCCACACCAACCTTAATATGACGATGGAGAATTTCTTCTTCACTCACGAAATCTCTAATACGATATTCGCCCTCGCCGCCGCGTGTTACAACCCGATAGATATGTTTTTTCATAATCAACGTTCTCTCTATAATTGTGTCAAGCATCCTGTCTTGCTAAAAATTAAATCGAATCCATTCGACAAAACAAATTCATGCCAACTATACCTAACCGGTACAGGCGGCGGTCGCCAAAATTAAATTGCGAGCAGATTGCAACACAGCCAACCGCAATCCTGCGTCTGAGACATATCGACGGATAAACACTATCATAAACACGAATTTTCAAATTACCCGATTTTCAAGAAAAATCACAACCACTGCCTTTTTTAATACAATCGTTTTTTTGATTACACGTATCACAGTCGGCATGGGCGGTATTGGGCAAGTGAACGATTAGCTGAGACATACGGGACATTGGGGACAAAAGCATTTTTCAAGCTCTCTGTCCCAAGTGTCTCTTGTGTCCCTTATGGTCAACGAATCTTTCAAACTCAATCATACGCTCTCTTTTGCCCAAAATTATCCTAAAACTGGAATCATTTTCCCCAAAGTTTCGCGAAGGGCTTGAAAAACAAGAGAAAATATCGGATAATCTTTGTCGTTTTGTTTATTGGGTGGCGGTTTTGTGAATGGTAGTTACACTGAAGCTACTTTAAAATTCCTGAAGCTGAACACGCAAGCGCAACAACGTGAAGCGGTTGTTCAAGGGCGAAGCCTATCGCCCTACCAGCTACGGTATAATGGTATTCAATTGAGTGGGGTTAAAATTATGACTTATATTCTTGCGCATGATCTTGGCACATCGGGCAACAAGGCGACATTGTTTTCGGAACAAGGCGAGTTGGTAGCGAGTTGTACGGTTTCGTATTCGACGCATTATTTCAATAGGGTTTGGGCGGAACAAGACCCCGACGATTGGTGGAAGGCGGTTTGCGAATCGACACAACAACTGCTTGCTCAATCGAAAATTGATTCGTGTCAAGTTGCTGTTGTTGTGCTTAGCGGGCAAATGATGGGTGCGACGTGTGTTGATCGCCAGGGCAATCCGTTACGTCCGTCGATTATTTATTGCGACCAACGCAGCGAGAAAGAGGCTGCTGACATTTTGTCTGGTATTTCGATGGAGGATGCGTACAAAATTATTGGTCATCGTATTGCGGCGGTTTATCCGTTGGCGAAGTTGCTTTGGGTCAAAAACAATGAGCCGGAGGTGTTCAAAAAAACATTCAAGACGATTTGTGCCAAAGATTACATCAATTTTCGTTTGACTGGAATTATTGCGACTGATTATTCCGATGCTTCGGGAACGAATGCGTTTGATTTAGCGGGGAAGTGTTGGTCGGATATTATGATTGATGTATCTGGAGTTGACGGGTCGATTTTTCCTGATGTTTTTCCTTCGACGCATGTGCTTGGCGAGTTGACTGGCGGTGCTGCGTTGGCGACTGGTTTACGGGCGGGGACGTTGGTTTGTTGTGGCGGCGGAGACGGGGCGTGTGCAACTGTCGGGGTTGGTTCGGTTCGTCCGGGTTCGGCGTATCATTATCTTGGTTCGAGTGGTTGGATAGGACTGACGACGGAGCGACCGATTTTTGACAAGAATATGCGGACAATGACTTGGGCGCATTGTGTGCCGGATTATTATCATCCGTCGGGTTCGGTTCAAACGGCGGGTGCCGCTTACAACTGGCTCAAAGAACAAATTTGCACTGCCGAATCCGCAAAAGCTGCGGACAAAAATGAAAATGTTTATGATGTGATGAACGAGTTATTGTTACAAAGTCCGATTGGTGCGAATGGTTTACTTTTTTTGCCGTATCTTTTGGGCGAGCGTTCACCGCGTTGGAATTCGAATGCGCGTGGTGCGTTTATTGGGCTGACGTTGACTTCGCGGCGTTGTGATATGATTCGCAGTGTCATGGAGGGAATTACGTATAATTTTGCGATCATTGTTGACATTTTCCGCGAGCATGTTCAATTTGATACAATGACAGTTATTGGCGGCGGGGCAAAAGGTCAAGTGTGGTTGCAAATGATGGCGGACATTTTCGGTACAAAAATACAACGACCAAACTTCCTCGAAGAAGCAACCTCAATCGGTGCGGCAATTGTTGGAGGTGTTGGGGCAGGAATTTTCAAGGATTTCAGCATAGTAGGGCAATTTCTACGCACAGAAGAAACCTTGAATCCAATTCCGCAAAACGAAAAAGCGTACCAAAAAATCCGCCCGCTTTTCGACAAAGCGTACCATTCGCTAGTCGAATTATTTGACGACCTGCGCGAAATTTGAAATCAAAAAAGAAACAAACAAAAATGTCCTTTGTGTCCCTTTTGTCCACCAACAATAACCGGACAAATGTATTTAAAATTAAAAGTTAAAAAATTTAACAAATTTATTAAAAATGAAAGCAGTAGTTGTGGTAGAACCTAATCGTGTTGAGGTTTTGGATGTCAGCAAGCCTTTGGTTGGTGATTATGAGGTGTTGGCGAGAAATGAGGTTGCTGCGATTTGCAATGCGACAGATCGGAAGTTGATAGAGGGTCATTTTCCCGGAGTTGACTGTTATCCTTTGGTGTTGGGTCATGAGGGGGTGGCGGTAGTTGAATCTGTTGGGGCGAAGGTTCGGAACATTAAGGTTGGCGATCATGTGATTGGCGGTTTGCTTGGTGAATTTGGTCGAGCTGATTATCATGGCGGTTGGGGTGGTTTTTGCGAGTATGTTATTGTGCATGATCATGATGCAATGGTTGCGAATGGCGCGGCGGATGCTGACAATGGTTGGTTCGAGGCGTGTGAAATTCAGACGGTGGTTGACAAGGACATTCCGTTTGAGGAGGCGGCGTTGCTTTGTACTTGGCGTGAGGTTTATGGCGGGATAGGCGATTTCAATTTGCAGAAAGGCGACAACATATTGATTTTTGGTGCGGGTCCGGTTGGTTTAAGTTTTATCAAGTTTACTCGATTGCTTGGGATGGGTTGGATTGGGGTTGTTGAGCCGAATGTATCGCGGCATGAGAAAATTATGTCGATGGGTGCGGATCGTGTTTTTGTGCCGGACGAGGTTGCGTCGATTCGCAATGAGCGTGAGTCGTTGGATGCGGTGATTGACGCGGTGGGCAATGAGGCGATTGTTAATATTTCGTTACCGTTATTGAAACTTGGCGGTTCGATGTGTATTTATGGTGTGTTGGCAAACGATATAATTTCGGTCAAAAAATCGCTTGCCCCGTACAATTTCAATCTTTTTGTTCATCAGTGGCCTACGCGTTCCCGCGAGCGTGCCGCGCAAAAACCGCTTTGCCAATGGATACGCGAAGGCAAGCTAAAAGCCTCTGATTTTGTAACTCATCATTTCCCGCTTGATCAAATCAACGCCGCAATCGAAGCAGGAAAAACAGGACAAGTAATCAAATGCCTATTAACGTACGATAATCATTGAAAAACCGAATGAAAATAAATTTTAAAAATCACCTTGTCCCTTTTGTCCTAAATGTCCTTTATGTCTCTTACATCCCTAATTATCCCTTGTACCCTGTTTCCTCGTTAGAGATCACACTGTGAAAGACTGATTTAGACTGTCACGCAAAATTTATTGAGAATGATCATGACAAAAAATGATGATAATGAGGGATCGGATATTTCGTTGCGGGTGTTGGTTACGTCTGGACCTACGCGGGAGTATTTTGATCCGGTACGTTTTTTGAGCAATGGTTCTAGTGGCAAGATGGGGGCGGCGATTGCGATTGCGTTGATTGAGTTTGGTTTTGAGCCGGTGGTGGTGAGTGGTGTTGTTGATGTGAGTTATCCGGTTGGTGCGACTGTTTATTTTGTTGAGACGACGCGGGAGATGCTTGACAAGTGTTTAGAAATTTGGGGTGGTTGTGTTGGGGTGATTGGGGCGGCTGCGCCTTGTGATTACAGACCGAAAAATTTTTCGTTACAAAAAATCGCCAAGTCTGAATTTGGGGACGGGTTATTTATTGAGTTGGAGCAGACGGAGGATGTGCTTGGGGCGTTGGGCGGGTTGAAGCGGGTGGATCAATGGTCGGTAGGATTTGCGTTGGAGACGGGGAGTGGCAGGTCGAATGCGATGGCGAAATTGCGAAAGAAAAACTGTGATTTCATAGTTCTCAATTCCCCCGAATCCATCAACAACGATTCCGCCAATTTGCAAGTTTTCAACACCCACAACGAACTAATTGCCACCCTAACCGGAACAAAAACAGATATTGCAAAAAAATTGATCCAATCAATAAAGGGAATTTCTATACCGTAGCTGGTAGGGCGATAGGCTTCGCCCTTGAACAACCGCTTCACGTTGTTGCGTTTGCCTAACGCTCTGCGTTGATGGTTTACTGCAGTTTCAGGAATTTTGAAACAGCTTCGGCATAAAATTAATTTCTCATGTTACGTACGATACGGAAATGATGGAGGTTATTCCGTCGATTGATAGAAAAAAGGTAAAACATTGTTCGCGTCCCGTTAGGGACTGAATGTGAGGACATTTCAAACGGTTTAGTTTTAATCACATTGTGTCCCTACGGGACACGAAATATGTTTTTACCATATTTTCTACCAACATTTCGTCCCTAACGGGACGGGGAAAATACGTCTGGTTATCACCGATGCGTAACATGAGTTAGGTATATATTTTTGTCGCAAATCAACTTTGAGAGATCAACTTTTGACAGTTTTTTCCGTTGCGAATGAGGTTTTCGAGCGGGCGTTGTTTGCCGGTTTGATTGTTTTAGACCGGCAGTAAAGTTCGTTTCAGTTTCGCGTCGAGTGAAGGTGCAGTGTTGTTCGTATGAATTTCGATGGTTACAAAGCGTTAAAGCCTGATTTCAAACATTTAAGCGGGCGGCGGTTTGTGAAATTCTAAATATGAACAAATTAAAACGGTTTGTTTTTTTACTTTTGCAATGTGCAAAGTACAAACCAACACTTCACTGACGCTAATTTCAAACCTTAATAGAAGGAGAAAGTATTATGAAAAAGACCTACAAATTTGCAGGTTTTACGCTCATCGAGCTTCTGATCGTTATCGGATTACTCGCTGCACTCGCGGCTGTTTTGTTGCCGTCGTTGACGGGATCAAAAGAGGAAGCACTTGCCGGACTCGACAAGTACAACGCCGCAGGAACGCTACGTACTTTAAGACAGTACGAAGCTATTACCGGATTGGTACCAAACGGGTTACATACCGGACTTGAGGCAACTAACAGTACTGCCACAAACTTGATGGATGTTACCGCTGCATACAGTGCTAATGCAAGCCAATTAGGCTCGGTAGTTGCGTTGACACCAGGCGATGTTAAAGCACTTCAAAGTATCGGTATTACTAAACTAGCTTATGGAAAAGGTGATCCTGATAACTCAGACCCCGATCTTGCACTTGGTTACGAAGATGTCGTGACTGGCATCAACGTTGTTACGTTAACCGAAGATTGGGTAGGTGAAGACGGTCCTATTACATTTAACGGTAAGGGATTTGATGCATTGCAAGCAGAAGGCTATTCCAAAATCATCAACTTGTTCATAAGTCCGACTGCTGATTGGTCGGCGCGAGGAAATGGTTGGGCTAAAGGTTTTAGTGTAAAAATGGATGTTCCGGGTACTTGCCCTATCGTTGATGAAGAATTCAGCTACTACACTGTATTCATTGGACTCAAGTCGGAAGGATATGTTGATCTGACCGCGACAAGTGGTGGTACCTATGCCCCGTCGGTGACAGTACCAGCAACTGCGAGTGATCTTGCAACGGCAAAAGCCGCTATTGAAGCGTTGGTTGGTTCGGGATTGGCTTTGGACACAGACTATGGTGGTGCTTGGGCGACGGGTTGGAACGACGTTGTTGGTACATCTACCAGAGTATTTAACACTAGAGACGGGACTGATAATGGAACAGTATCATTTACGATAACTACTCATACGGGGGGAGATGGCACTGCCACGCTTCTTGGCACATCGTGTCCAGAGCATGGTGTAACTAATCCGTAGTTAATTTTTGTACTTGTTTTTTAGGTAGTTTCGCAAGTTTTATTTGCGGGACAGTTCGGGGGATTGTGGGAAGAGGACGAATGTTTTTCACAATTTCCCCGATTTTTGGAATTTTTTATACATTTCAACGTTTGGCAGTTTGTAAAGTTTGGTTTTGCAATTACCCCCTGCAAAACCTTTTGGGGGAGCGAGTGGAAGTTTGACAAAATTTTCTCCGACCCCCCAATAAATTTTTTTGTAATCATTTACGAAAATATTATTAACCTAGAACACAAAGGGGGAATTTTTTTAACACGAAAGTTTAGTAAAAGGGTTGCAATTGTTCAATTGGTTTTAAATAACCACAGAGAACACAGAGAACACAAAGAACACAGAGGTGAATTTTTAAATACGGAAATATACGAAAGAGTTGAAAATGAAATTTTCGTCTATTTCGTATTCAAAAAATTTATCTCTGTGAACACTGTGTTCTCTGTGGCTGATAAAAATTCCCTTTTTGTGTCTTTTGTCTTTTTCGTGTTAAAAAAATTCCCCCAAGTGATTTTTAACCCATTAACCAAAATTAAAAAAATGAAAAGTAAAATTGTAATCGGTTTAAGCGTATTAGCGAGTTTTGCGGTTTGCGCAATTATCATCTACGCACAATCAACCAATAACTCCTACCAACAACTCCCGCAAAAAACGCAAAATGTTGAGGTAGAAAGTTGCGGCGACCCATGTTGCGGCGAATGCCAAAAACATTAATCGTTCCGTACCGGTCAAATTTTAGCACGCTGATAACGCAGATATTGGGAGATTCACGTAACAAATATATACGCTGCGTAAATCCCTTACAATCTGCGTTCTCCGCGTTCCCGATGTTCCCTCATTACGTGTCATGAATGAAAACAAATCGGCATTTACATTGGTTGAGTTATTGATAGTGGTTGCTTTGCTTGGGTTGCTTGCAATGATTATTTTGCCGCGATTTTCCGGTTCGCGTGCGGACGCAATTGAACCGATAATCCAAACCGAACTTGCCTCAATACAACGCGCATTTTTCCGCCTCAAAAACGATTGCAACTTGCAACAAAAGCATTACACAATAATCGCAAAATACGGCGTGTCCGTATTGATTCGTAATCAGACAACCGACGACAACGACATACTATTACTCGAAAATTGGGATGCGGATCGCCAACGCGGTTGGCGAGGTCCTTATATTGACTCTGAAAATGAACGAGAAATCAACATCAATCAATCAGGTCAACCCAGCGGAAATATTACCGTACCCACAATCTTGACTCCAAACCATAATGCCAACGCAAATAACGATCTCAATTACTACCGCATTTTGGCAACCGACAAAAATAATAACGTACTCGCACCAACTTCAGAAAATTCAGAAAAGATACACCAACTATGGCTAATTTATCCTCACAAAAATATCAACGATATTATAACAATTCCAGCCGCCAATGACCCCAACAGAAAATATTACCGCAAACTCATCGCCGAATCCGAATAAATATGCGATACCGAAACCGGTATTGGCGAAAGGGTTTGCCCATATCAGCGTCGGTGCAAATTTTATATGGCAGAGTACGGAGACGCAACAACGTAAAACGGTTGTGTTCTCTGGAATGACGCTTATTGAGTTGCTTGTTGTTCTTGGGATATTGGCGGCTTTAGCCGGAATGACATTAAATCTTGTCAGCGAAATGAACAGCAGTAGCCGCCAAGATGTAACCAAAAATAAACTTGATCAAATTGAAACCGCAATCATCGGCACGCCATCGCAATACAGTAAATTCTTAAACGACATGGGAAGATTGCCGGTAGCAATTGGCGGCGAAGGCAATGAATTTAGTGAACTTTGGAACAGCAACTTGTTTGAACTCGCATCTGATCTTGAAGTCGAATACTCTGGATACGAAGGCGATATTCTTTCGCATTTTGGTAAAAGTATTTCTGTAACATTAAATGTCGGTTGGAAAGGACCGTATCTGAATGTACCAAACGGAAAATTATACGACGGCTTCGGAAATAATTTTTGGATCGCAAAAGCAGAAGATGAAGATGACGTAAACGATTCCGAATTGTGGAATATTTTCAATTCGGCAAATTCCGAAATTTTGACAATAATAAAATTCGGCAGTCTAGGCGAAGATAACACAAAAGCTACCTCACAAGATTCAAATTGGCGAAATATTGATGATAAGCGTGAAATTAAAGTTGCTTCGGTTTCGTCTAATTTACATGTAAAAATTTTACTCTGCGATTCCAGCACAGATCAAACAACATGGTTGCCGCCGTCAAAAATAAGCGATCCCAACGGCTTCAAAAAATACGCCATAGCTCAACAACATTACCAAAACGATATTGTTTTACCCGACAACACGAATAGTAACGCTTTGGCAAATGATCTATTCATTTGCCTGCCATCTCCCGCAACAACGTTGACAACAAACATAGATTGGTCAAGATTTCAAATCGTTGAAAAAGTAAATGCCGAAGGTAATCCCCAATATTGGCGTTGGTTGCCCAATTCGCATAAATCAAATCGAATGCGCGTTGTTATTTTTTCTCCATACGTTTCACAAACCGCCGCCGCCACTCCTGAAAATGAAAACGAAACTCTTAAAACCCCACACATCCGAATCACAACCGCAAATTACAACTCCGATAACAACTCAAAATGGAACTTCACCGACGAATTTAAAGACACAACCGAAAATCCTTATAAAACAACACCCAACACGCCAACAGATCAAACATACATTAGCGAAGTTACCTTCACCAACCTCACACCCGGAATACGAAAAATTTTCGCATACGGCTATATTGTAAACTCCGAATCCGAAACATACTCAAACGCCCGCCACTCAAATTTACAAACCATTGAATTAAAAGCCGGCGAAAACTTCATCACAATTTACCTCAATGAATTTTTATAAACATTTGTCGGGGATTTTTAACCACAGAGAACACAGAGAGCACAGAGGGAATTTTTTGTACCGTAGCCGGCTTCGCCCTTGAACAACCGCTTCTCGTTGTTGCGTTTACCTAACGCCCTGCGTTGCAGGTTTACCGTAGCTTCAGGAATTTTAAAGTAGCTTCAGTACATAACGCGAAACACGTCAAAAAATTGTAAAATGATTATTTTTTGAGAATTACGAAACAAAAATTTCCGTATATTTCGTATTCTAAAAAAATTTCTCTCTGTGTCCTCTGTGTTCTCTGTGGTTAATAAAAAAGAGAAAATTTATTATGTTTCCATTTACATCTCGAAAATTTAGTCGTGTTGCGGTTTTTTTGCATGATGGTTGTCAATGGTATGCGTATGTTTTTGTTTATCGTAAATTGACGTGGGATATTTTTGAACGGCTTACTTGTCAAGGCAAAAATTCGCGTCAGATACCGGCAGCACTTTTTGAGTTTGCGGAAAAATATGGTGCGCGTCGGGTACGTGTTGTGTTGCCTCAAAATGTACAGAAACTTGAAAATATTGAGTTGCCGTCGGATGCTTCGGCGGAGGAATTGCAAACGGTAACAGCTCTTGCGTACTCACAAGCAACTGGTTCTGAATTCGGCACGGTTCGAGTTGCTGCAGCATTCGCGGATGTGTTTCGCATGGGCGGCACATCCGAAACACTCTTTGCCGCAGGATTCGAAACCGCACAACTCGAACAATACGACAAAACTTGTAAAAGTTCAGGATTGCAATTCGACGGTTGCGGTGTTCTTGAAATGGCGGCGGTTGCGGTCGGGGCAAAATATTTTGACGATACACGATTCCTGATACTAAGACGCGATAAAGGATTTTACGTAACATGCGCATCAGACGATGTCCCAATGACAACAAGCGGAATCGCCCTAAGCTCAAACTCGTCCGTCGAAGATAAAACACGCGAATCAGAACGCACACAAACAATCGCACGACGACTAAATATACAAAAATTGTTTCCATTGCAAGTTTGGTACACGCCAGATGTTGAACAACGAAAAATCGACGAAATACGGGAATCAATCGATCCGGTAACTCAAGTTACATTCACCGAATTGACCAAATACATCGACGATATTGCCCGCGAAATCACCGCCGCAACCGAAATAAACGCACCATCAAACGGCGGCGCAATCGTCGGCTTGCCCGAAAAAGAAAAAGACCCATACCGCGCTGGAACATGGTTATCCGCCGCAATTGTTGTTATGGCAATTTTTATAATATTGATAAATTACCAAAAATTGCGATCAGATATAAATAATATAAAACTAAAAAATGACGCTTGGACAAAATTAAAAAATGAACGAAAAAAATTAAACGATAAATTAACCGCATTAGACTCCGACCGTAAACGTAACGACAAAATCATACAAATACTAAATCAAAAAAATCCACTACCCACCTCACTAAACACACTCCTCAATGAACTAAAACAAAACATGCCGCTCTACACAAAATTGACAAGTATCGAACAACTCGAAAACGAAGAATTACTACTAACCGGCTACACATTCTACCAAGAAGGTTTCTTGGAATTACGTGTTTTGTTAAACCAAAAATTGCTCAAATATAAAATGACAACCGAACTAAAATCAATGGAAAAAATCGAAGATTCAAAAAACCAAAAATTCATACTACGTGTTCACAAAATAGAATAAAAAACGTAAAGAACATTTATTGTACAAAAAATTATTTTACTTCTGGGAAGTTCTATACCGTAGCCGGTAAGGCGATAGGCTTCGCCCTACCGGCTACGGTATAGAAGCTCCCTTCGTTGAATTGTTGCTTTGTCCTTTATGTTACTTGTGTCCCTTTACACTGAAATTTTAAGTACAAAAATCCTAAAATTATTTTCACCACTCAAAAAAACTAAAAAAAATGAAACGTGCGATTCGTCGTCAATTGCGTATTTGGTATGCGGATATTGCGGTTTATTGGGGTAAATTGCGAACATTTCACCGTACCGCGTTGGGAATAATAATCGCTATTGCGATAATTTTTACGGCGCGGAAGTATTGGCTTGATCCGATTCGTGCGGAGGTTGTTGATTCGGAATCGAAATATGAACAAAGTGAACCGCCTAATCCTTTGCCCACTCTTGAATCAGATGAGGAAATTACGCTTGCCAAAGAACAAATTATCTCGCGTGAAAAAAGTACAGAAACCAAAAAACGTGAAATGGAAACCGTCGCTAAATCACGCCCAAAAATAACACAACAAAATAAAGAAGCCGTACTTTCAGAATTCGCGTCAATAATATCAAAAAATAAACTTGAACTTATTTTTAACGGAATTTTTGAAACCGACAATCCCGCAAAAACAAACACGCCCAAACCAGCAACACCCAAAAACACAACAAATAAAACCGCCGCCGCAACAACAAAAAATAATACACAAAAATCAAAAACAAATACAAAAAAAACTACACCCGCAAAATCAAATAATAAAAACACCGAAACCGATACCAAAACAACACCCCAAAATATTGAGAAACCGCTAAAAACCGAAGAGTATATTTATTATCTCGAAGGGAATTTCGACAACATTTTTAATTTCTTGAATCAGATTGAAACATTTACTTATCCGATAAAAATTACAAAACTTTATCTCGGTTCGGATGAACAAGCAGTCAACGGTTTGCTGTCTAATCCAAGACAAGAAAAATTACAATTAAAATTTAATTTGACACTTTATTTTCATAATTAGTAACCGTTCACGGGTTTTTAAAATAGTATATGATTATCAATGTCCCGCTCCCGATTACAGTAGCGAGGACGCTGCCGTTACAATAGTCCGTCTCTAGCGGGACGGAGAAAAACAATAACTGTTGAAATAAAATAACCATTGTCCTGCCGTTTGCTGTCGATTAAACGAAAATCTCCGTGAACGGTTACCATAATTAAATACCGTAGCCGGTATGGGCGATAGGCTTCGCCCTTGAACAACCGCTTCACGTTGTTACGTTCGCGTGTTCAGCTTCGTGAAATTTAAAGTGGTTTTAGTATATACCGGCTATGGAATAAAATAGCTTGAGCATTATATGTTATCCGAAGAAGCCATAATTGATCTTTCGCGTGTAGTTGCGTCGCGTGAGGCGATTAAGATGATTCCGGCAGCACAAGCGCGGCGGCTTGGCGTGTTGCCGATAGCGGTTGTTGACGAGAGATTGTATGTTGTTACAGCGGACGCGGATGACTATTTTTTGTTATCGCAAATCGAAAGTCTTGTCGGTAATCCTGTTGTTATTTTACGAGTCAAATCGCCCGACAGCGTTGCGGAATATATCAAAAAATATTATCCCGAATATGTTGGTGAACTTTCCGGTACGCCGCTTGGATTGCTTGAGGAGGTTGTGTTGCGTGCGATGTTGTATCGCTCAAGTGATATTCATTTTGATCCCGAACGCGATACGGGAACAATTCGATTCCGTGTCGATGGACTTATGCAAATTGATCAAACACTGCCTCTCGACAGCATAAGCGAACTAATTTCAGCAGTCAAGGTTTCATCAGGATTAAATATTGCCGAACACCGTATTCCACAAGATGGGCAAATTTCACTTTGGATTTCCGGTGCAGAAGTGTCAATGCGTGTTGCAACAATTCCGACAATCTACGGCGAAAAAATGACTCTGCGAATTCTTGCAACAGAAAATACGTTGGCAGAACTCGCGGAGTTAAATGTGCTTGGTATGAGCGATTCTCATTTGCGTATTTTTCTCGAAACGCTCGACACTGCCAACGGCGTTATCTTGCTTTCAGGACCAACCGGCAGCGGTAAAACAACAACACTTTATGCCGCTTTGCGACACTTGAAAAAATCCGGAACATTGCATATTTTGAGTATTGAAGACCCCGTTGAAATTCCCTTGCATGGTATCAATCAAGTACGTATCGACAGTGATCGCGTCGATTTTAACCGTGCATTGCGTAGTACGTTACGACACGATCCCGATGTAATTATGATCGGCGAAATTAGAGATGCAGAGACTGCGGATATTGCGATTAAAAGCTCGCTGACAGGGCATTTGGTTTTGTCAACATTACACGCTAACGATTCCGTCGGCGTCGTAACTCGATTGCTCAATCTTGGTATAGCCGCAGAATTGGTCAACTCGGCATTACGGCTTGTAATTGCGCAACGATTAGTCCGCAGCCCATGCCAACATTGCGTCGCCTACCAACCGCCCGACGATATTGATCGTGAATTTTTCGGTTGGGTCAACGATGAAAATATTCGTGTGCCGAAAGCAGTTGGTTGTCCGCTGTGCAATAATTCAGGTTATGCCGGACGGTTGGGATTATACGAAATGCTAAAAGTCGATCACAAAATCCGCGAACTCGTAAGACACAACGCCAACGAAGACGCAATATCAAATTACGTCTTCACCGAATGCAATTTGCCGACATTAAAAATCGACGGCATCGAAAAAATAAAAAAAGGCTTGACCACACCAGCAGAAGTAAGACGTGTAACTTTTTTGGGATCAGAAAAATATATTCCGTAACCGTTGTGGTAAATTTTAATTGCGTCAATTGTATTTCTTGTGTTTTCCAAAAATATTATTTTATACCGTAGCCGGTAGGGCGATAGGCTTCGCCCTTGAACAACCGCTTCACGTTGTTGCAATTGCCTAACGCTCTGCGTTGCAGGTTTACTGTAGCTTCAGGAATTTTAAAGTAGCTTCAGTATAAATTCCAATTAAAAAATTAAAAAATAATTGCCCCCAAATTTATGCCAAAATTTCAATATAAAATCAATCAGAACGGCTCAATCAGGAGCGGTTACATTAATTCGGATTCGTTGCACAATGCTTCGGTGGAATTGGGACGGCAAGGCGGCATTATTATCGCCCTTCGCGAAGTAACATCCGAAGAAACCTCTAGCGCATTTGCGCAAAATATTGAGCGTATGTCGGAACGTTTTTTTATTTTCAGCGGTCAAATTGAGCTTTGTTTACGTCAGCTTTCGTCGTTGTTACATGCGGGAGTTCCGATATTGGATGCGCTGTTGGCAGTAGGCGGTCAAGCTGCACCGCGATTACGCAAGGTTTATTTTCGTCTTGCGGAAAAAGTACGGCGCGGTTATTCAATGAAACGTTCGTTGCAAGAAGAAGCGTCTTGTTTTGGCGATATTACGATAGGTTTAGTCGGCGTTGGCGAGGCAAACGGAACGCTTGATGAGATGTTTCGTTACGCAGCGGATTTAATGGAACGCGGCAGACGTGTCCGGTCGCAAATCACACAAGCATTCGCATATCCGGCAATTGTTATGTTGGTCGCGGCAGGTGTAAGCTATTTTCTAGTCGTTCACGTCTTGCCCAAAATAATTGCGTTCATTTCAAAACAAGCAAAATCAATCGAGTTACCATTGCCGACAAAGATGTTGCTTGTTGTGAATGATTTTATTTGGGCTTATGGGAGTTATATTGTATTGATACCGATATTGTTGGCGGCGTTATTTGTTTTTATGCGGCGAAACGCGGCAATGTGTGAACGCATTGATTATTTTTGCTTATTTATCCCGCTGATCGGCAAAGCATACCGCGAACATTCAAATACAATGTGGTGCAGAACGCTTGGTGCTTTGTTGCAAAGCGGAGTTGGTTTACTTGCGGCAATAGAGCTTGTTGAGGGTGTGATGGGCAATAAACACTACGCCGCACAACTTCACAAAATTTACAACATGGTTAAACAAGGCGACTCTGTCAGCAAAGGAATTGCAAGTACAACACTCGCGAAGTTGTGTCCGATGGTGTTGGCGATGGTAGCAGTGAGTGAGAAGAGCGGTAGTTTGGATGTATCGTTGTTACATGTTGCCGATTATTGCGAGGAGCAATTAACACGTCGAGTATCGTTATTGGGCAAGTTTATTGAGCCGGTGATATTTGTATTTATTGGCGGAATAGTAGGCTTCATCTATTTCGCCTTCTTCCTCGCCATGCTAGCAGCAACCAAAAGCGCAATATAAAATCTCAAAATCAAAAATATCAATCATTGCGTAGGAAATTTTTATACCATATTCGGTATAGTAGGTTGTGCAAAATGGAGAATTTTCCGATTGAGAAAGCAAGATTGCAATATATTTATTGTTAAATATTTACAATAAATAAATTTCAAAATATATACTGCATTTATACTGAAGCTACTTTAAAATTCCTAAAGCTGAACACGCAAGCGCAACAACGTGAAGCGGTTGTTCAAGGGTGAAGCCTATCGCCCTACCGGCTATGGTGTAAGCTATTTTAAAATTCATGGCACCGAACACGAAATCGCAATAACTTGAAGCGGCTGTTCAGAGACAAAGCCAACCGCTTGCACCGGCTATAGAGTAAACTTTTTCGGTTTGAAGTTGTCGGGCGATTTTGATACTATAATGAGGTTGTCTTCTTCGGGGTCTAATTCAAATATGTAAAAACCTTCCTCTATCGCTTGAGCAATCGCAGCCTTGTTGATCTTCCAACCAACAACAATTCCAACAAGCTGCTTAAACTCGCGATCCGTTGCCTTCAATTCCTTGAGCAATCTTTGTATCCGCTCCGCGTGCCGCGCAACATCTCCAGAAGTCGCCGTTGACTTTACCTCAACCGCCCAATAATTCCCTTGATCTTTAATGAGAACGTCAATTTCTGCTCTTGGGTAATTATCAGCATCATAAATTCTCCGGTTACGTTCAACCGCCCACCCCTCACTAAGCATATGCCCACAAGCCGCAACCAATTTATCCGCAATAATAGCCACCGATTTTTCCGTTATCGCCCCAATACTATTGCCAATAGTTCCCATTCGCGACTCAAAACTTGCAATAGAAGCATTAATACTAACCAAACTCACATCTATTCCGTCAAACCTCCCATCCATCCTATCAAGCCTCACATCTATTCCGTCAAGCCTCACATCCATCCTATCAAGCCTCACATCTATTCCGTCAAGCCTCACATCTATTCCGTCAAGCCTCTTGTCTATCCCATCAAACCTCTCGTCAATAGCCACAAATTTTTTATCAGTCTCCTCAAAGTTCTTGTCAACCTTTTTGTCCAGAGTATCGACCTTTTCGTCTAGTGCATCAACCTTTTCGTCTAGTGCATCAACCTTTTTGTCCAGAGTATCGACCTTTTTGTCCAGTACATCGACCTTTTTGTCCAACGTATCGACTCTCCCACCCAACACCTCAAAGTCTCTGTCCTGCGTACTAGTTTTTTCACTGATGCCGGAAAATTCCGTCTTTGATAGTCCCTGAAATGCACCTTGAGCCAAGACCGTTTGTTCCAACACGCTGAGCCTTTCCTCTACTGAATTTGGTTTTTGGGGGACTTTTGTTGTTGTTCTTCTTCGGGAATTGGTTTTTCCTTTTGTTTTTGCTGTTGTGGCTCTCATTTTTGTTTTGTTTGTTTAAGGTTAAGATTTCGTATAGCGCAAGGGAACCGTGCTATGCTGAAGCTACTTTAAAATTCCTGAAGCTGAACGCGCAAGCGCAACAACATGAGGCGGTTGTTCAATTGCGGAATCTACCGTTAGTGTCAGCTTCGGTATAGCTTTATCGGTAATATTGCTCAACATCGACAGCTTTATTTTAGGCTTGACATCTGGACTTGAAAAGTCCCCCCTTATTGCCAACTCTCGTACAGGAGCCGGAGGTATTGAAATTCGCAGAATCTTGTGTACAATACCGCGGTGCGTTGGGTGTTTGGTGTTGTGGTGGGGTCGAGAGCATTTGTTCAATTCTGGTAAACCGAACACTTCTTCGCAACAGCGTGAAGCGGTTGCCCAATAGTAATTACTATTGTTCGCATCGGCTTCTGAATAAATTTTGAACACCACTCCAACAAAAAAAATAAAATACTATGAAAACATCTTACGACTTAACAGGAAAACCTACGACTCAACTTAATAGATTTTTTTTCTACGACGTTACAGATGAGAAATTATTTGCAAAAACTCTTGACGAACTTATTGCGGCGGATTTTTTTTCAATGATCGCGAAATCCAAACACAAAGAGATAAAGAAATTTATAATGGAGAAAAAGAATCTTTTTGTTGAGGAAACCAACCGCTTGTTTTACATTCACCAAAACGATATTTGGGATAAGGATTGGCGTTTGGAGATACAAAATGCCTTGAAATTGCCCGCGTTTCACGCTTTTAATGATGCGGTTGTCAAGGCGAAGTGGTTGTGTGATTCGAACGATAATGATTCGTACAAAAACACGATCTATTACATCATGGTAAACGATGACAGGTATAAGTTGTGGACGTTGGGTGAATTTTGTCAATTTGATTGGATATTTAAGTTTCAGAGGGTTGGGGAGTTGTTGGAAATAATTTTGGCGGAAAATGCGAAGCCCAAAAATAAAGTAATACTTGCAGTTTTGGATGCTGAGCCGTTGCCGGTTGCTATTTTATCCGAACAGCAAATTGACATTCTGATCAAAGCCGGATTTTTGCAAACTCACGCGGAATTTAGGCGAATACACGACGAACTCTACAGACAAAAATACGGCAGTAAATAAATTTCCGCCGGATTACTACTCCGTGTTGAGTAACCGTTTTGAGTTGCCGTGTTTTTGTGTTTCGTTTTTGGAAAAATTAAATAACCTTTATTGCAATAATTAAAAAAATGACATTCGAGTCGTTGTACCCAAGCTGTTTCAAAATTCCCAAAACTGAACTTACAATCGCGGTATTGCGAAGTGGTTGTTCGATGTTGCGGTGTATTTGTTTAGGAGTTGTTGGTTTATTGGCGGGCAATTTGTTTTTGTTGTGTCGTGGGCAAATGATTTCAAAATGTCTCTATTGTTTTCTGGTGGTTTTGTATTTTTTTCTGACGACGGCGTTTGCGATTGCTTCTGATGTGTGGTTTGTGGATACGCGGCGTGAGTTCGTGATAGATCAACTTGACAATAACAGCAAGTGGAAAACTTCAACATTGGACGCATTTGTTCAAACCCATAATCCGAACAAACCGCTCGTTATTGTAACGCATGGTTACAAGATGACGTATCGCGAAGCCAGACAATTTGGAATTGAGTTTAGCAAGTTGACGAAAAATTTTGGCGAGCATAGATTTTTATTTTGGAGTTGGGATTCGGACAAGGAGATTTGCGGAATCAAATCGGACGCGGTAAACGCTGGTCGAAAAGCGGACTCCGAAGCCAAATACTTGACCAATTTCTTAAAACAACTTAAACCCGACAGCAAGGTATCATTGATCGGTTTCAGTTACGGCTCAAGACTCATAAGTACGTCATTGCAGGAACTGGCAACAAAAAAAGAACAAACAACACCGAACAACACAAACGCCGAAAACGATTCCGCTCAAACGGTTCTGAAATCGGACGCGGAATCGCAAGTTAAGATGCCGTTGATTCGGGTTGTTTTTTTAGCGGCGGCGGTTGACTGTGATCAATTTGGGCAAAACAAAAAATACGGCAACGTTCTTTCCATCACTGACAAATTGCTCATCAACGTAAATTTATCTGATCCTGCGTTACTTCTTTATCCGTTACTTACGGGACTCGGCAGTCCCAAAGCCGTCGGCAGACGCGGAATCAATACGCAAGGAATACCAAAAAATTTATCATCAAAAATAAAAACAATCAATGTCAGATCAGAAATAGGGGTTGATCATACTTTTGAGTCATCCTTTCATGCTTTTTTATCTTACCGGCGTGAATTTAAAAAATATGCGTTGTTCAACGATTCTACGTTTTAACTGCTAAAAATTAGCACGCAGATGACGCAGATTTGAAAAAATATTCGCAAGATCAGAAAATAAAATCTGCTGCATTATTTGCGTGTTGATTTTTAAATGGATAAAGAATTACGGTTATGGTGTCCATTTTACGGTTGCGAGTTTTTCGTTGTATGCTTTTATGATTTCGCTGGTGTGTAACATGCAGACGAGTTCATCTGGTTGTTTTGGGTCAACGACTGGAATTTCGGACATTGACAGCAGTGTACTTGCTCTTAGCGCAATGTATAAATTGTCATCGGGTGCAACTGAATTTATTTCGGATTGCATCAAAGTACCGGCTCTGATTGAGTCCCATTTTTGCCGGTTGCGGAATTCTGACCACACATCGCTTGAGTGTAGTATTCCGATCAAACGCCCGTCCGAATCCGATACCGGAAAAATTGAATCTGGAAGCGGTGCTATTAGTTTTGCGATTTCCGGTATTGTTGCGGTTGCGGGGATCATGATATCGTTTGATGTTGATTTATCGCGTGACAGGAATGTGTCTCGAACAGTTATTACTTGCAAGAGGTCAATCGAATAACTGCCGAAATGCGCTTCGCTGTCAATTGTTGTCAAAACTTGTTCTTCGTACAATGACGTACTTGACGACAAAATAGTCATTGCCAAAAGATTCATTATTATTAGCGGTACGAGCATTGTGTAATGCCATTCCATTCCGCTGACAACCTCGCAAGTTATCACCGCCGCCGCAAACGGAACTTTGCTCACTCCCGCACAAAACACTGACATTCCCGCGCACACACACAAACTCATATTCGGTGCCGCTTCCGATAAGCCCGCCAACGCAAACAAAAATCCAGCAAAATAACCCAAAACATAACCAATCATTCCGCCAATAAAAAGCGACGGCACAAACATACCGCCGCTGCCGCCGGACGAAACTGTAAACGCAGTTGCAAGCATTTTGGGAACGATCAAAAGAATTACCAAATAAAACGGCAACTGTAAATTAATAAGTTGATATAACCACGCATAACCGCCGCCGTGAACTTGCGGATAAATTAAAACCACAACGCCAAGTAATAATCCGCCTATTGCCGGTTTGATAAATTCGGGCAATGTCAAACGCCGAAAAACACGATTGCGCATTTCCAGAATAATACGGACAAAAAGAAGACAAGCTAACGCGATTACCGGAACAAAAGTTAAAAGAACAAAAAAATTATCACAACGTTCTATCCCAATATAAGACGTAATCTCAAATACGCGAAGATCACCATGAATCAAACGAAATACAGAATAACCCGTAATCGATGCAACAAGACAAGGAATAATAGCACCAAATTCTAGTGCGGTACTTGCGTACAATATTTCTGTAACAAATAAAGCTGCGCCGATTGGAATTTGAAATATCGCGCCAAGCCCGCCTGCCGCTCCCGCTAAAAGTAATATCCGACGGTCTCGAATGCTCAAATGTAACATTTGTCCGACCGAGCTTGCAATACCGCCGCCGGATAACATTATAAGCCCTTCCCATCCCGCAGAACCGCCCGAACCAAGCGTAAATAATCCTGACAAAGATTTCACTATCGGCAAACGATTACGAAACCTGCCGCCGCGAAAATGAAATGAACGAATAACACAATCCGTACAGTCCGCTCCCGCCTCCGGCGCAAACGTCCAAACAATAAATCCGCAAATAAGACCGCCAAACATCGGTATCAATAACATCAACACCCAATAACGAGGTAACACAAATCCCAAAAAAACATCTTGGCGGATGGCGTTGTCAAAAGTGTTACCGGGAACGGGACCTGTTGTGGAGGTGTAATCTGAAGGTTGGGGCAAAACGATACCGGTCGTTGTATAGACGCTGTAGATCGCATCACTGACAAACTGCAACGCAAAATAAAATAACGCCGCCGCCAACCCAGTCAAAAGACCAACAAACACAGAATAAATCAATATCCGACCCGAACAATACCAATCAAACCGCAATTTCAATCGCTCAAATATACTGTTTTTTTGCTTATTACCGTAACGCTGATGTTCCATTTTAGGAAAAATTTTTTAATGGTGATTAGTGATTATACCGTAGCCGGTAGGGCGATAGGCTTCGCCCTTGATACCGTAGCCGGTAAGGCGATAGGCTTCGCCCCTGAACAACCGCTTCACGTTGTTGCGCTTGCGTGCTCAGCTTCAGGAATTTTAAAACAGCTTCAGTAGAACAACCGCTTCACGTTGTTGCGCTTGCGTGTTCAGCTTCAGGAATTTTAAAACAGCTTCAGTATAGAGAGACATAAGGGGACACAAGGGACATTTAAAGACAAAGACTGATATACTCATAGCACTATGAAATTCAGTTTTTATTTTTTGGACAGGATTTAACAGTGTTCCTCATGTCCTTTATGTCTCTTTGCCAAATCATCGACTCCGAAGCCTAATTTTTACCTAATTTTCCGAACAAAACAACCTCCGCCGTAAATATGTAAAAAAATCTAAAAATCTCTATTGGAGAAAATTGGAAAATTTTGTACACTTCCGTACCGTGGCTGTAGTGTTTTGCCCGAAGTTATACCGTAGCCGGTAGGGCGATAGGCTTCGCCCTTGAACAACCGCTTCACACTGTTGCGTTTGTGTGTTCAGCTCCATGAATTTTAAAGTAGCTTGAGTATGTACTGTGGCATCGTGTGTTTTGGTATTGTTGAAATTAAAATTTGAAACCCATTCTCTCAAATGAATAACCGTAAATTGATTCCTGTCTTTAAGTCGTTTTTGCAATTCGTTATTTTTGTAACATTAATTGTTATTCCGTTTTTTACGGCAACGGAATTGCTTTACGCTGATACTGCGGCTGATCTCCTCAACTCTGCCAAACAACTCTATAATCAACAAAAGTATGAACAATCGCGTGTTGCTCTTGATGATTTTTTGCGGTTGTATCCGTCTCATGTTTTGACCAACGAGGCGAAATTTTATCTTGCTGATTCGTATCTTTACCTCAAAAAATACGACACCGCTATCAACCTCTACTCTCAACTCTCTACCTTGCCGTCAACCGATCCGCTTTATCGTACAATTTTGTTTAGGCTTGGCGAAGCGTATTACACGAAGGGCGATTATACTATTGCCAAAAATCTTTTGACAAATTTTTTACAAACATTGCCTAACGATTCGTACTTGCAATACGTGCTTTATTATTTGGGCGATGTAGAAATTGCCAACAACAACGCCTCGCTTGCCGAATATTATTTTCGTGAAAACATTAGAATTTTTCCTAGCGGCGGTCGTCTGATTGAGAGCAAGATCGGGCTTGCGATTGCTGAAAATTTGCTTGGTGAAATTGCGAAGTCTGATGCGATATTTAATGAGTTGTTGAGCAGTACTGATCAGAATATTCTTGAGCCGACTACTTATCAATATGGTGTTGCGCTGCATGAACGCGGCGAAAATCAATCAGCTATTAACACGTTGAATAATTTTCTTAGTCGTTGGCAAAATAGTACGTTGAAGTTTGATGTTTTGCGTGTTTTGACGCGGTGTTATATTTCGCTGAAGGACAATGACAAGGCGTTGCAAACTATTTCAAACATAACAAGCCCATCGGTTGACGACAACTTGATGAAAATAAGGTTGTTCATTCGGCTTCGGCAATCGGACGAAGCGGAAAATTTATTGATGCAGACGGAGAAGCGAGCGGACGCGCCGCCGCACGCTGACGAGATCGCGTTTTTGAAATCTGTTTTGCAATATTTTAAGAAGAACTGGCAAAATACGATCACTTTGCTCGAACAATTCTTGCTCCCAAAATATTCAACACAAAATAACCCGACAACAAACTCCACCGCTTACACCGTCAACTTCGGATATTCGACCACAATTACGCGAACTGACAGACATAATTTGAGTGATGAAGTTTTTTTACATGCTTGTGCTTATCTTGCGCTTGCTTATGCGCGGGCGGGCAACAAGAACAAAGCCGATGCGATTATTAACGAGATGAATGGATTTGTTGCCAACACGAATCAAGCGGAGTTGACGAAGGTTGTGAATGACACGCATGGGCGGCTTACTAGAATTTACACGACGAACACGGACACTTCGACGAATAACAATGATACATTGGTTACGTTGAATTCGGGCGGGCAATGGAGTCCGTCAACCGCGTCGCGTTCAAGAGACCGAAACAAACCGCCGGCGTTTACGAATATACAAAACAGCTTATCATACAATTCCAACGGCAACAGAACGCCAAACTTCGACAACCTCCAACAAAACGCCGCCGCAAAACAACCCGTAACAACCGGTACTGACACCGACCGTTTTTGGATTGCGTTTCGTGAATTTGAAAAACGCGAATGGAACAACGCCGCCGCGCAACTCGATCAAATTCTTCAAACAAATTATTTTGAACAGACAAAATATATTACTATTGGTTATGTTGTGGGCAGTACAACGGACAAACTTAGTGCGGATACGTTTGCGAAGGCGTGTTCGATGTTGGCGATTTCGCGGGCAAATTTGGGAGAGATTGACAAGGCATCTGCGATTTTAGCAGCGTTTGCTAGCAAACTCGATACGACAAATACCGTGCAACAAGGTCTCTTGCGCGAAACCGAATCACAACTCGCAAATATTATTCGTAACAATAATTCAAACACCGGCACGAACACAAACGGAAATTTTGCACAACAGATTTCCGAAACAGAACAACGCCGAATAATCAAAGAATGCAATTCGTTGTTTAATTCGCGGCGTTATGAGCAAGTTAATGAGAAGTTGCAAGTTTTATTGCAAATGAAGTTATCGGATGAAATTTTGCCGGAGGTGTTATTATTGCGGTCGAAGACGTTGATTGCGGTGGGCAATGAGCGTGAGGGGATTAAGTTATTGGAGCGGATAAGGAGTGAGTTTGTTTCGTCGGTGCAATACAAGGATTCGCTTTGGAATCTGGGTTTTTATTATGAGATGTCGGGGGATTCGGTCAAATCGGCGGAGTATTTTCAAATTTTGATAGATGAATTTCCGAATTACAAAAACATTGACGGGGCGTTATATTATGTTGCGTTGGGCGAGCTTGACGGCGGTGATAGCCGCAATGGAATATCGCGTTTGTTGCGGATTTACAGGAATTATCAAGTTGGTCAATATTGGTCGCACGCGGTTTGGACGTTGGCGTATGAAGAGTACAAAAAGAAAAATTACTCGCAAGCTGAAATATATTTGCAAAAGGCGTTATTACATCCGCCGGATTATGCGATACTTGACCGTGTGCTTTATCTGAAGGGCGAGATAGCAATGCAACGAAGAGAGTACAAGATTGCGGTACTGGCGTTTCAAGAGGTAATAAACCTTTGCCCCGACAGCCAACTAATACAAAATGCAAACCGCAACCTACAAACAGCAAACCGCGCTGCAAATAACATCAGATAAAATCAATCAAAATCTCTTGATAAAAGCTACTTTGTCCTTCATGTTCTTTGTGTCCCGTTAGGGACAAAATGTTGGTAGAAAATAAAGTGAAAAATATTTCGCGTCCTGTTAGGGACGCAATGTGATTGCCATGCCGGCTACGGTATAAACCGCTTGAAAAGTCATCACATTTCGTCCCGACTGGGACGATGAAAATCAAATTATCACCATCACCAAATTATGGACGATCACGTTCAATTAGAGAACTTGGCACTAGCCGCTTGCCGCTTTTTTGTGGTTGCAACTATTGGTTGTGGTATATTTCCTATTTCGTTTTTTATTTATTTTGGAGAATAAGATGTCGGGTGAAGTTTTATCGCAGGACGAGATTGAAAATCTCATGAACATAATGACGATGTCGGACAAGAAGGATAAACCTGCTCCGACAAATGGGATTGATGGTACGAGCGGTGGTGGTTTATCGAGTCGTGCGGGTATTAGCGGGATGAGCAATCAGATTGTTTCTTCCGGCGGCGAGTGGACTCACCAAGAAAAAATAACACAATACGATTGGAAACGTCCTGAGCGTGTGGGCAAAGATCAGATGAAAACTCTTCAGACATTGCATGAGGGGTTTGGGCGCAAGTTTGCGGCGGATCTTTCAGCGATGTTGCGGACGATTGTTGAGGTGAAGTTGACGAGTGTGAGTCAATTGACGTACAGTGAATTTATTTTTAGTCTTGACAATCCGACATGTTTTAATTTACTTCGGGCGGATCCGCTTGAGGGCAATATTATTCTTGACATTAACCCGTCGATATTGTATCCGATGATTGATCGTCTTTTGGGTGGTGGTCGTGAGGGTACGATGATGGCGCGTCGTCCGTTGACGGAGATTGAGTTGCGGTTGGTGTCGAGGATAACGAGTCTATTTTTGAAGGAGTTGAAGCATGCGTGGGAGAATGTGATGGAGCTTGATTTCAGTGTGATTCAAGTTGAGAGTAATCCGCAATTGATACAGATTGTTCCGCCGAATGAGGTGGTGGTATTATTATGTTTTGAGGTTGCTTTGATTGAGGTTCGTGGGATTATAAATTTGTGTATTCCGTATAATTCGTTTGAGCGGATTGCGGGCAAACTTACTACGAATGCGTGGAATGCTTACGGCGCAAAAAAACAAGCTACTCCGCAATCTATCAAAAAAATAAGCAAGTCAATCCGAAACATGCACGTCCACTTGAAAGTAAAACTAGCGGACGCAACAATACAAATGCACCAATTATTAAACTTACGGGTCGGTGATGTCATTTGCACGCAAAAGAATGTCGCAACGCCTTTATTGATAAGTGTTGAAGGAATTCCGAAGTATTGGGGCAAAGCCGGAACGTACAGGGGTTATTCTGCCATCCAGATTGAAAGCACAATAGAAGACCCAACAGAAATCATCGCTCAAGAATAAGACATCGCCCAAAAGTAATTTGCCCCTCAAAAAAGTGGCAAGTGGAGAGTGCCGAGTGCCAAGTCCCCTAAGGCATCGCCCCAAAATAAATGACCATTGTAATTAAGCTACTTTAAAATTCCTGAAGCTGCGGTATACCGCAACTGCTATGAAATTTATCTCTGTGAACTCTGTGCTCTCTGTGGTTATTTAAAAGCAACTGAATAGTTACAGACAGGATTACAGGATTGTCAGGATACAATAAAATCCTGTCTATCCTGTCCTTTCCTGTTATCCTGTCCTTTCCTGTTATCCTGTCAAAAAAAAATAAAAACTGAATTTCATAGTGCGATGAGTATAATAAAATCTGCGTCATTTGTATGCAAAGTAAACATATCTCAAGACTTTGAGGAACATTACTAAAGGTTTTGGGACATGTCCCGAAGGTTTTGGGACATGTTCCGAAGGTTTTGGGGTGATTCTAAAGTAAAAGGAACCACCCCTAACCCCTCCGAAGAAGGGGAATAATTCCCCTCCTTTGGAGGGGTTAGGGGTGGTTATCCTTAACTTTAAGGGTAACTATTCAGTCGATAGAATTTTTATCAACCACAGAGAACACAGAGTCCACAGAGGTGAGTTTTTAAACACAAAAATATGCGAAAGAATTAAAAAATTTTTTTTCGTATATTTCTTTTCTTTCGTGGTCAAAAAATCTATCTCTGTGAACTTTGTGTTCTCTGTGGTTGATAAAAATTCCGTCGACTGAATAGTTACGAAAATTTAACCAAATTGTATAATTTTGAAGCAATTTTGGGCAAATTTGGTCTTTTTTGGTAACTATTCAGTAGTATAAAACCGTTATTTGTACAGGAGTTACAATTTGTCAAAATTAAGTGATTTATGTCAATAAATATAGGCACAAAAACCTAAGCTGCTAATATTTAAGCAATTATGGATTTGATCGTTAAATTTATAACAAATCGGTAATAGGATTTAACTCCTTTAGTATAAATCTTTTTAGGCTACTGAATAGTTACCTTTTTTGAATATTTAGGCGGGCAAAATTCGGCAATTGTAGAACAACAATTAGCAAAAGTCGTTCTTCTTTTGGTCAAAGCGGTGTCTTTTTTGAACATTTGAACGGGCAGAAATCATAAATAATATTTCTTCTTTTGGCGATATACTGAAGCTGCTATTAAATTCATCTTTTAAAGACAGGATAACAGGATTGTCAGGATACAATAAAATCCTGTCTATCCTGCTATCCTGTCAAAAAAAATAAAAACTGAATTTCATAATGCGATGAGTATAATAGTTATTCTTTCTGCAATATACCGTAGCCGGTAAGGCGAAGCCTATTGCCCATAACAACTTCGGTATTTCCAGAAAATTTCTACACGGTAAAATGCTCGTCTCAGACCGTGAACGGTTACTTGAAGTTCAACTCTAAATAAAAATTGAAACATGTATATTCTCAAAAACAGAATTATTGTAACGTTAATTATTTTTGCAATTCAGATTTTTCTTTCGATTTTG
>JAIRWK010000032.1 GCA_031268995.1 Planctomycetaceae bacterium | reverse complement strand
CGGGGGCGGGCCCCCCCCCCCGAATATTTAATTTCGGGAACAAAAATTCGCAATTCACGAATTTTTGTAACGATAATTCTATTGGGCTTTCTCTTAAACCTTGTCTTGGTTTTTTGGCTTTTACACTTGTTGAACTTTTGGTAGTGATTGCAATCATTGGGGTTTTGATTGCGCTATTATTGCCCGCAGTTCAGGCAGCGCGTGAAGCGGCACGTAGAACACAATGCTCAAACAATCTCAGACAGATTGGTTTAGCAATTCACAATTTTCACGATGCCAATGACGCATTACCGCCGATTTGTCTCTTTTCGAGTAGACCGACATTTCACATGTTCCTCTATTCGTTCATCGAAGCACAAACGGTACACAGTGCTTGCGAAGACATAAATTTGTTCGGTAAATGCAAAACCGCAACAGGCGACGACACGACCATTCCAATGTCTAACGGCAATAACGCAAACATCAACGATGATTTGAAAAAGAAGATGGCGATTCCAGCGTACACTTGTCCCGCTTCACGCGGCAGTTCGCCGAGATATTCATTAGGCAATATGGATCAAGCCGGTGCCAAAACGGATTATGTTGTGCTTGTCGCCAAAGATGATTTTACTTGCGGCTGGTGGCACTACTATTGCCTCTATGACAGTAATACCGATCAACGGGCTCAAAAGACCTTTGTTGGTCCATTCAAGATTCCGATGATTGAAATGAACAACGGCGGTGCTCTGGGCAATTCCACTCACGGAAGGCGTATTACCAATTGGACGTACTCCAAGAGTTTCAGTTGGTGGTCGGACGGAACGAGTAACCAGTTATGTCTGGGCGAAAAACATATTCCCACAAGATATCGCGAAGACACAACATGGACGCAAAATTGTTGGGACGGTATGTATGCTACTACTTCTAGCAATGCCGCAGCAGCAATATCAGCACGTATCGTCAGTGATGATGCCAGTTTATTTGCGAGAGGACTGAATGATCCGAACTCTTCAACCAATCCTGTCTCCGGCGGTACGCCGTCGGGGCGTGATGGGAAAGAACAGTTAGGTAGCAGTCACACAGGTATTGTGAATTTCCTAGTTGGCGACGGTTCAGTGCGATCACTTTCGATAACGACATTGCCGCGTTTGGTAACTCAGTTGACAATTGTCAACGACGGTAATCCGGCAACTTTACCATAAATTATTAAATGTCGTGTAATCTCTTCACACTTGAATTTTCGATTTTTCATTAACAATGGACAAAGGAGACTTTGGGGACATGATGACCAATGAAACTTTAAGTGTGAAGAGTATATCCATTAACTTTAACCATGCCGCAGTCCTTTGGCTTGTGGCTAATAAAAATTCAAATGAAACACATATTCATTATTGTTACGTTAATTGTTTGCACAACATTTGTCGGTTGTTCCGGTAATGTACCGTTGGGCGGACGCATTACTTTTACAGACAACGGCGAACCGTTGTCGGAAGGAACAATCGGTTTCGTCAGCGGCACAAATCAAGCACGCGGCGATATTGACAAAGACGGCAAATACACGTTGGGCTTTCAATCAGCGGGCAACGGTTTACCGAAAGGCGAGTACAAAATCTATATTCAAGCAGTTCAGGTTGAACTCCAAATGGGAGCCGACGAAAACGGAGACGGCGAACCCGACATTGTTGACCGTAAAGAAACGCCGTTAATTGACAAGAAATATGCGAACCCCGACACAAGCGGTTTAACGTTCACTGTTGACGGAAAAACAAAAACATTCGACATCAAGGTTGAACGCGGCACGGCAACAGAAAAAAAATAGAACGTAATTTTTATATTGGCACGCAGATGACGCGGATTCGTTAAGGATAATCGCTGATCAGATTTTATTTTCTGAGTCTCGCGAATATCCTGCCAAATCTGCGTCGTCTGCGTGCTGATTTTAAAAACTATACCGAAACCGGTACACAATTAACGCAAATCTATGACGATGTTGTTATCGCCTTTTTCTGGGATGTTGATTTCGATTGGCGTATTGTCCGACATGGTAATTGGGATTTCGGGTGTTGTTGCGTTTCTTTGTTCTTCGGGAATGTCTTCAAGTTTTTTTCCTTCAGGCAGCGGGATTGATTTGCCCTTTTGAAAAATTGAAACGCGATATTTACCCGCTTCCGCGCCGGGTTTTCCGTGCGTGTGTGTCAATGTGAAATATCCTTTTGCGTCTGTTTCGGCAAAAGAAATTGCGCCGGTATCGATCTTACTAAATTCGATTCGGACATCAGTCAACGGTTTACCATTTTGTGTCAATGTGCCGCTTGCCGGAACAGTTTTTGTGCTGTTTTTGTTTATGCAACCCGCAACACATAATATCAAAATAACGAGAAAAATTTTCTTCATAATATTTTATTTTTTTGTTTAGGCATTGCCCAAAAATAAATGACCATTAATGGTAATTTTATTTTGGGCGATGCATTAGGGATTTAATGGTGAACAGTTGATAGAGAACATTACCATAACACGATCAACCATTCACCACATAAAAAACTTGGTTATACTCATAGCACTATGAAATTCAGTTTTTATTTTTTTGACAGGATTTAACAGGATATACAGGATTTTTTATATCCTGTTATCCTGTCCTAAAAAGATGAATTTCATCGTAGCTACAGTATATTAAATTTTAATTGAACAATTACATCGAATCACGGAAAGGCAACAGTTAAACCATCCTCTCTTGCGGCAAGCCGTATTAACACGTTGTTCAAATTAATGGTTTCCGTAATAAAACGCACACTTCCATCCATGACCGCAAAATTCACGCCGCCGGTGTGACCGGATGTGATTATCGTGTTACCATTATGTGTGGCATTACAACCGGTTGTATTTGGACAAACGGCATTGATTGTCCAGCGAATGGTTGTAACGTTACGAATGTAAGGATTACCACTGTCATTCCAACCGCCTTGCCATCCACCGCCGCGATGTCCGCTTGTACCGGCTTCAATTAGCGTCGTGTTGTTGTAAACCTTTTTCGATTGCTCCGAAATAGCGACCGTGTTGGAAGCCCCATCTGAAATTCTGGCAAAATCAATATCCTGCAATGCAATCATTGAAGTTCCTGATCTAGTGTCTTTTGGTATTATGACCCCATTACAAGCGTTATGACCAAACGTACCATCGTACCGTTGTGCAGAAGCGGCAGTGATATTCGCCGGATCAACATCGGTTCCCGCAATGCCAACATAATTGATCGCTTGGTGCTTAAAATTGTTATAATTTGCTGTTTTATCACGCGAGTTAGACGGACAAAATAGGTCGGCAATAATAATACCGTTCAAAGTAACAACATTACCGGTTGACACTTGCATTGGATCAAAACTCACACTGTCGCCAAATGTCAGTAAACTGAAAAGTGGTTGTTGCTCCATGAAAGGAAACAACGCAACTACCCACGAACGGTCTGTCGGAAGGTTGCCGCTTGGTTTAACAATCGCACGGGCTGCATACGGAAAGACTTTTGTTGAATCGTGATGATTGTGAAGTGCAATACCGAGTTGTTTCATATTGTTGCTGCATGACATTCGTCTTGCCGCTTCACGTGCTGCTTGAACCGCGGGCAATAATAACGCAATCAAAATCCCAATGATTGCAATCACCACCAAAAGCTCAACAAGAGTAAAACCGAGATAAGGTTTGGGAGAAATCCCGTGAGAGTTGTCGCAACTATTATTGAGACAAGCATCTTCACATAGATACCCCCCCCCCCCCCGTTTGCCTAAATTAACATTTGCCCTAAAATCAATATTTATATTGACTTCGGCACTGGACAAATTTGACAGTAAATGTGTCTTTTTCATTCTAAACCTCCATTAAAATTTTTACCCTTTTTGTGAAAATCACAAAAGTTATAGTAATTGTTGACACTATATTTTTTATTATACTCAAGCTACTTTAAAATTCTCGCAACTGGACACGCAAGCGCAACAACGCGAGGCGGTTGTTCAAGGGCGAAGCCTACCGCCCATACCAGCGTCAGCATAAAAAAGAAAGTGCAACAAGCAACATATTCAAACGCTACAACTTCAACTCGCAAAAAACGCTTTTGCACAAAAAAATTGAACCCGCAACAATTGAATCAAACTAAATTTTTCCGCCCATCTCCAAAGCGGTCGAGAGAGTATAAAGCGAATCGTCGAAAATTTCAATACCATTCCACACGAGAATAAGAAAAATTTGCAAAAAGTTGTAATATTTCGTCCGAATGTAGTGATTGACAATTTAGTAACCATAGAGATCACAAACTCATGTTACGCATCGGTGATAACCAGACGTATTTTCCTCGTCCCGTTAGGGACGAAATGTTGGTAGAAAATATGGTAAAAACATATTTCGTGTCCCGTAAGGACACGATGTGATTAAAACTAAACCGTTTGAAATATCCTCATATTCCGTCCCTAGCGGGACGAGAACAATGTTTTACCTTTTTTCTATCAATCGACTGAATAATCACTATCATTTCCGTATCGTGCGTAACATGAGTTATTTATTGTAGATTCCATTTATAAATTCGTTTATAGCGGCTGCGAACAATTGGGGTTGTTCCATTGGCGGTAGGTGTCCTGCGTTTGGTATTTCGACGTATTTACTGGATTTTGCGATTTCGGCAAGTTGTTTCATTGTGGACGGCGGCGTGAA
>JAIRWK010000407.1 GCA_031268995.1 Planctomycetaceae bacterium | reverse complement strand
TGAGCATCATTGCCGGTTGTTTCGAGCCGCACGGCGATAATTCCGGCAGCATGAATCTGCGGAAGATATTGCCGTAATTTTTCGGGACTTGACACTCGCACTTCAGTCATGATATTGTTATCGACTCCGCCCAAAAGGAAAAGCGTGTTGGCGAAAAGGTCTAATGATTTTACGCCTTCGCAGACTTTCAGCAACTGCTGAAAACGTCTGGAACGCTTCCGCAGACTTTCAGCAACTGCTGAAAACGTCTGGAACACTCCCGCAGACTTTCAGCAACCGCTGAAAACGTCTGGAACATTCCCGCAGACTTTCAGCAACCGCTGAAAACGTCTGGAACGTTCCCGCAGACTTTCAGCAACCGCTGAAAACGTCTGGAACGTTCCCGCAGACTTTCAGCAACCGCTGAAAACGTCTGGAACACTCCCGCAGACTTTCAGCAACTGCTGAAAACGTCTGGAACATTCCCGCAGGCTTACCAGCGGCACTTGATCGGAGTTTTTTCTCTCCCGCAAGCTTTCCAGTGGCACTTGATCGGGGGATTTTGAACGCGAAAGACGCGAAAAAAACGCGAAATTCTGGTTTTCGCGCTTTTTCGCGGAATTTTCGCGTGTTTCGCGTTAAAAAATGACTTCATGAACGGTTACTGTATTACTTCACATAATCCAACGGCAAGTTATTGAATACTCGTGCGAAGGTGGCGATGTTTTTGTGTTGGTTTTGTGAAGCCGTAAAGTCCAATATTGAGTTCGGTAATCGTTTTTTCATAGACTTCCGAAACATGAAATTTCTCCCGCGTTTTAATAACTTTGTACAACTTCTCTCCGCCTAGCTTGAGTTTACTATGGAAATGCTGAATTAAATTCTTCGTCTGTGATTTTTTCGTAGTAACGAAAAGGGAGTTTTGACTCGAACGGTTCGGGTTTGATCCAACCTTCCGCTGCGGGCCAATCGTATTCGGTTGTCCGCGCACGATAATCGACGGTTTCGCGATTGATCAATTTCCCCTTGTTCGCCAATTCCTTTTTCAAACCCGCATTCCACGAACGATCACATAACGTCCCCGTTACAAGAACTGACGGATTGTAAAGCGATTCCTTAATAACAACGTATTTGAATGACTGTGCATCGTCGCCAAGACTGTTATACAACGCATATTCCTTCTTTGCCTGTCGGATAACCTCTTCAATAACCGGTCTCATTTCGTTACCCAACTCTAACTGACCGGCAAGCAAAACACAGGATAATATTCCATATCGGCAACCAGATTGCGTTATATCTGTTTCGGGTTTTCTACGGGAACGGTAATAGTCGTTACCGCCCTCACTCTCTCCCAAGTAAAGCACCCAATTGCCGCGATGTGTTCCTTCATTCACGGTACTTACCGTATTCAATTCGTACAATCTTATTTTCTCTTTTAAGTTGTCTTGGATACATTGCGTCAATAATTTGACGCACTTAGACCGTGACAACTTTTTCAAATCCTCAAGGGCTTTAAGAAAACGTCGGTTACTCAATGCTTGAGGAACCGTATATTTGTACAGTCTCTCTTCACGTTTTTCGTGCGTATTAAGTGACATCGAATTTAACCTGGAATACTCTGTTATTTTGGAATATCGGTACTCATAGAGATCATTCAACAGAGCAAACGATTCTTCGATAGATTCAGCTTTCATATCCTCTATCCATCTATCCGTTTTTTTGTCGAATGCCTCAATTGCCGGTCCGCCTATTCCGCCTCTGGGGCGATGCGGTTCCAACGTTACCTGATGATTTTTCCGCCAGTAATGGACACTGAAAAGAACAACAAGGTTCAAAACAATAATGATCGTTACGGCAATACGCTTTTTCTGTGATGTTGTCATAGTTACCTCCTTAATTCTTTGTGTAAAATAAGTAAGGTACCGTATCATTTTCATAATATTTTTCATCGGTGATTGCTTTTTCATACACTCCTGAAGCATGAAATTTCTCTCGTGTTTTAATAACTTTGTAAAACACCTCACCGCTCATTGTCGTGCTGATCTCCGTAATCTTTATTGAATGACTGTCATCTCCTTTGATAGCACCAACCGCCAGATTTGATGGTGTTGTACTTGATGTGTAGTCATCACTCATGAGAGTATCAAAATCATCCATCCAATATCCTAACCCTGTCGAGTAACCGTGACAATTCATTGCCAAAGAAGCACCGCTGATCTTTGTGTAGCCATTCGCAGCCGTAAATTTTTCATACTCGTAATACCGATCAACATCGGCTGCTGTAACATTCACTGAGTGTTTAGTCCCACTATCATCTTTATATTCAAAAGAGGGTAATGGAAACGTTAAATTTTGAGTTTCTCCATTAGTTAATCTTTTACCTTTGCTGGTAAACTTGTTATTCCATGTGCCTGTAGTATCAGTTGCGTCGTAATAATTACAGGCAGCAGTTACTGGTGTAATGTTTTTGTACACGCTATTGGATTGCGGAACCAATACTCTAGCGTTTACTTCAGGAGTAATGATTTCTGGATTGGCGGCGAATGCGGCGTAAAATGGAAACGCGGTTGCGTTCCACATAAAGACCATGAATATTAACGATTTCACTGTCTTTGTAACATTGATTCTTGAGTAACAGTTGTTCGCAATGTTTTTTCGAACTGTTGTTACTTCACTTCTGCTTTCATTTTTTGTAGTTTTCATCAAAAACTCTCCCTATACGAGTTGGTTTGTAAATATGAATCGGACAACATGTCACGATTCCACAATACGCATTGTATCATAGTTTTTTAAAACAATATACTATTATCAGGAATTTTTTATTTTTTGCGAAAGTTTATACCGAAGCCGGTAAGACGGCAGGATTCGCCCCTGAACAACCGCTTCACGTTGTTATGCTTGCCCAACGCTCTGCGTTACAGGTTGAAACGATTTTCTTGTTCCCGTAGCCTTTCCAGCGGTGATTGATCGGGGGATTTTAAACGCGAAAGAACGCGAAATTCTGGTTTTCGCGCTTTTTCGCGTTTTATTCGCGTATTTCGCGTTCAAAGAACTACTTCATGAACGGTTTTTTTCTTGCGAGTTATTTTTTGTTGCCGGTGAAATATTACCAGACTGCGGGATAGTTTCAATAACAACAAACAAAATATATTATAGTAGCCGGTATACCTATTTGGCACTCCTATTGACGGATATATTATTTTGTATTACGATCACCACGAGTTTGGATTTGGCGGTATAGGTGTATTGGGACTATTTTAAAATTTCCGGAGCTGAACACGCGGGCGTAACGACGTGAAGCGATTGTTCAAGGGCGAAGCCTAACGTCCTTACCGGCTACTGTATTTTGTGCCATAACGATTGTGGTGCGGCACGCTTACCGACAAAAGTATATTAAGGCTACTTTTAAAATTCCCGAAGCTGAACACGCAAGCGTAACAATTTGGAGCGGTTGTTCAAGGGCGCAGTTTACCGCCCGTATCGGCTACGGTATAAACCCTCATTTTATTTTTTCTCTCTATGGCTCAACACAGAGTTTGTCAATGCGGCAACTTCATGACAATAAACGAATCACAAATCGGTACGGTTGTGCAATGTGATCGTTGTGGTCGTGTTATCGAAACTATCGCTGGTAATCGTATAGATTCTGCTTCGCCTTCGGGGTTGCACAAATCCGATCAGTCATCAGTTTACCAGACTCCCGCTAATGGTACACACGAAGCGGAAAATTCCCAGAATGGTCAAGCCGAATGGGAAACAGAAAAAAATCAACCAGATAAACTTGACTCGAATTCAAGTGTAACAATTGTGTCTGATGGCAGCCCGACTAAAATTGCAAACAAAAACAAAACAGCAACCGGACGGGCTAATTTGTCCGATCACGCCGCAACATTAGCCAGCACGGATTCTGGACATTTGCCCCCAATTGCAAACACCGGCGAACACAAAACGAATTCTCGAAATTCTGATGAATTTATGGTTGATCTCGTTGCCAAAAAAACAACGGTTGCCTCTAAGGACAATCTCAGCGATCGCGGGACCAATAAGAAATCGAATTGGCAGCGAGAAGTTCCGCCGGCGAAAAATCCCGACAATGTTGGTGTTCAAAATGCTGCTGGTACGGTTGCGGTTTCGAATAACGACGAGACTGTGTTTGCTTCAAGCAGTGGTAGAAACAATGCCGCAAATACACCAATCAGCAGCGGCAGCTCGCACAAAAATAATTATCATTCCGATCCCGGACGGTTCGGTTCGTCGATCAACCTTGATTTGACCAAGCGGGTGATGAAAACGATAAGTCAATCCGGCGTGGATTTATCTGATGCGTCTGGAGCGAATGTTGGCGGCTATGGTGTACACAGAATTTTAAGGCAGCACCAACGCGGCGGAATGGGGCGAATAATGATCGCTTACGATCAACATCTTAAACGCGATGTTGCTCTTAAAGAGTTGCACAAGGAGGTGATTGATGATATTTCGATTGTGCGGCGTTTTGTCGGCGAGGCGGAGATTACGGCTCAATTGGAGCATCCGGGGATTGTGCCGATTCATTGGTTGGGGTTGGACAAGGACGGTTTACCGTATTATACGATGAAGTTGATTAGGGGCAAAACGTATCAAGACGCGATCAAAGACTATCATCGAAATCCGTCGAAACAAGAATTGAAAAATCTGGTGCGTCGTCTTGTTTCTATTTGCAAGACAATCGGATTTGCCCATGAGCGCGGTGTGATTCACCGCGACCTGAAACCGGCAAATATTATGCTTGGCGAGCATGGCGAAACACTCGTGATGGATTGGGGGTTGGCGAAACCGTTGCGGCAGAAGCAAGACGAAGAGGACGAATACAACTCAATGATTACAAGAATGTCTGGTGATGCGCGGACGGAGTTGACGATGGTTGGTGCGATTGTTGGCACGCCTGCGTTTATGTCGCCGGAGCAAGCGTCGCCGGAAGATAATGTTGTGGGAACGCATTCGGATATTTATAGTCTTGGCACAATTCTTTATTATTTGCTTGCCGGTCAAACTGCATTTTCCGGACGTTCAACCCGCGAAGTTTTGGCAAAAGTTCGGGCAGCGTCGCCGACTAGACCGTCGGAGATAAAGTTAAATGTTCCTGCGGGACTTGAGGCGGTTTGTATGAAGGCGATGGCAAAAGACCCAAAAAATCGCTATCAAACGGCAAAAGAAATGGACGAAGATCTTTGCCGATGGCTTGATGATATTCCGGTCAAAGCGATGCGGATAACGTCTGTGCAAAAATTCTTTCGTTGGGTTCGTCGGCATTGGGCAACTGCTATCAGTATTCCGTTGGCGGCGGCTGCGATAATTATGTTGACTTCGTTTATAATCAAATATGACCGCAGTTACAAGGCAAAAACGGATGAGGAGACACGGCGTATTGCGCTTGAGAGTGAGGTGGATTTGACGGAGCAAGGTTGTGTGATGTTTAGGGGCGGACATAATATTGATGTGGAGACGAAGGACAGATTTACCGGCGGCAAAATGATCGTCTGCAAATTGAAATCGGGCAGTGAAATCAATTCGGGTGTATTGGAGATTCTTGCGCCGTCGGATTCTGCGTGGGATTTATCAGGCAGGCGTCGGCTTAAATTTTCCGTATTTGAGTATTATTCTGCTGGTTCGATGTTACCGTTGGACAATTTGAAAATCCGGCTTGGTCGTGGTTCGGCGTATTTTGAATTTCAACCGTCAAAATCGAGTAGTGGTTGGTGGTCGAAGCGAAAGTATGGCAATTGGTGGACGTATTGGGTTCCGCTTGATGGTTCGCCGGATTGGCCTAGAACGATATCGGATAACCCGCAATTTGAAACAATTGATTGGATAGAATTTCACTTCGATTCAAAACCCGAAGACACTTTCCAAATCGACGACATAATGTTCCTGCAAAATGAATGACTCATGTTGTGTATTCGTGAACTTCCAAGTCAAACTGTTTTTGTGCGGAAGTTTTTTTACCACAAAAACGAAAAAGTCGCACAAAGGTTTTAAATATACTCAAGCTGTTTTAAAATTCCTGAAGCTGGGCAACGCAAGCGCAACAACGTGAAGCGGTTGTTCAGGGGCGAAGCCTATCGCCTTAACGGCTACGGTATACATACTGCGGTCTATGAAGAAAAATGGCGAGGGGGGAGTTATAGATTATGGGTGTTGGGATGAAGGTTTTGCTTGGTATTGATCCCGGGTTGAATACGACTGGGTATGGTGTGATTGATGTGTCTAGTGGTAAGGTGCATTTGGTTGAGGCGGGTGTTGTTCGTAGTTCGTCGAAGGTATTGGCACACAAGGTTAAGGAAATATATGAAGGAGTGATTGATGTAATTGCGTCGTTTCGTCCTGATTGTTTGGCGTTGGAACAACTTTATTCGCATTATGATCGCCCGACAACTGCAATATTGATGGGTCATGCGCGGGGTTGTATTTGTCTAGCAGCGGCGCAAAACGGGATAGATGTTCATTCCTACGCTGCAACTAAAGTCAAAAAAATATTAACCGGTAATGGTCGCGCTACAAAAGATCAAATGCAACGCGCAATAAAACTCGAACTAAATCTCACAACCGAACCCGACCCACCCGATGTTGCTGACGCTTTGGCTATTGCGATTTGTCATTTCTATCACGGACGGCTTAACACAACCACTGCAAAAGAATTTATAAACGGCGTGGATCGAAAATTCTCAATCAATAGCTTGATCAGGTAAAAAAGTCACGCAATTGCGATTTGCCGAGAATAGTGGGTGTTTAGAAAAAAAAATTATACCGAAGCCGGTATGAGCGAAACCTGTAGCCTTACCGGCTACGGTGTAATGGAATTTCCTACGGCATCTTTCCTTGACTGATAATCTTGTAAGAACCTGAACCTAGTTTGATTCTGTTCTCGGTAGAGATCGTCTCCAGCTTTCCGGCGACGGACATTTTATTGATCTTGCCGATGTTATATCCGGTTGGAAGTGTTATCAATGCGGTTGAGCCGACGGGTATTGTTATTTCCCAAGTGAAAGAATTTTTATCTTTTTTCCAATTGCTTTTAATAAGTCCGCGAATTGAGTTGTATTCGGCGTTGACGTATTTCAAATCTCCGACAGGTTTAGGCGACATCTCTAT
>JAIRWK010000403.1 GCA_031268995.1 Planctomycetaceae bacterium | reverse complement strand
AAATCGGTGTCGTCTGAGTGTCGTGAAGTTTTTTTAATTTTGTTTGTTTCGTGCTTGTAAAAAATACGATAACACAGGAGAGAAAAAAATTTTTTGAGGGGATGTTGACAAAATTTCTGTTTGTGTTAAAAACAGACAATCGTGTTTGGTGTTTTTTTGTAGCTGTTCGCGGAAAAAAATATATTTTTCTTTGAATAGTTGCAAAATTGTTTGGCGAATTTTTTTAAGGGAGACAAATATGAAAAACAAAAATTTTTGGTTGGTAAAGTTGAGTGTTAAAATAGAGAAGACAGTCAAGATGAGCAGGGGGGGGGGGGGTACGCAGATTTAAAATTAGCGATAATAGGCACGTTTTTTGCGCTGATTCTAATTTTAATTCTAACCCTAACTCTTGCCTTTCTAGGCGACCTTTTGCATTTACTCTTGTTGAGCTTCTTGTTGTCATTGCGATCATTGGTCTTTTGATTGCGTTACTTCTTCCTGCAATTCAAGCGGCACGTGAAGCTGCGCGGCGGGCAGAATGTTCAAGCAAATTACGCCAACTCGCTATCGCATTGCACAACTATCATGATTCGTGTGAATCATTTCCGGCATCGCAAAGCGGAATCGATACACCTGGTACTGATTGGACTTCAGGTCAAATTGAACGGAAAAGAGTTACAGGTTTTGTTGCTCTTTTGCCGTTTATCGAAATGCAAGGTCTTTACGACATCATTTATGACGCGCAGCTGCATCACATGAACGGTACTACTTGGGAAGGGCTGAGGACGGCGGCGACTGATAACAGTACTGCCGGTCAATATTTTCAAGGATTGTACAACATCACAATTCCGATTCTTCTTTGTCCGTCTGAACCATTTTACGAACCGCAAGCCGGTTATCTTGGGCGTAACAATTACGTTTTTTCTCAAGGTGATTTTCCCGGACGCGGTGATACGCATCCGAATGGTTGCGGGGCAAATCCACGCGCAATTTTTGTAACGTGGAAATGGTTAGGTATCGGCGCAATTTCAGATGGTACCTCAAATACTATCGCAATGAGTGAACGTTGCATCGATCCGGGTAATGGAACCAATAAGTATGCGTTTACAATTGTCCAAGCGGGCGGAAGCATTTCAGGTTGGGGTGCGAGCGGTACGAGCAGTACCAACGCTTCCGCAACCGGCGCACAACCAACTCCAACAGGAAATTTCAACCCGGGTGCTTGTTATGGTTTACGCGGAACTAAAGGCAATCTTGGAACATTGCCTTCAGGTGCAAGTGCGGGACATCGCAGCGGTCGGCGTTGGCTTTCGGGCGAACCGGTTTACGGTTGTTTCAATACAATATTGCCGCCAAATTCCCCGATTTGCGTTAGTGGTTCTGGTACAACCGATGCCGGTTTTTTGCCGCCAAGCAGTTACCATTCGGGCGGAATCAACGCTTCGCTTTTTGACGGCTCCGTAAAATTTATTACGGACGGCGTAAATTCCGGTTCGTCTTCCTCTACTGGGCTTGGGCTTTGCGTAAGATCAGGACGATCAAGTTTTGGTGTTTGGGGTGCTGCCGGTTCCATTAACGGCGAGGAACCAACGCAATTACCATAATTTGGAATAGTGAGTGGTGAGTTGACCAAAGCTATTGATAATCGACTTCAGTCGAAAAAAAATCGACTTTGGTCAAAAACCACCAATTAAAAATTTTTAACAATTTAAAAATAGAAGGGATAAAAAATGTTTAAGAAAGCATTTACACTTGTTGAATTATTGGTGGTGATAGCGATCATAGGACTTTTGATTGCGCTTTTGCTTCCGGCAGTTCAAGCCGCACGTGAATCGGCGAGACGAATGTCTTGTTCAAATAACATGCATCAAATCGGAATTGCGGTTCACAATTTTCATGATTCAAAAAACGGATTACCGCCGCTCATGATAGGAATCGTAGCTCAATCACCGTCAATTTTTTCACATCTGCTTCCTTACATGGAAAAGCAGACAATATTTGATTTGATACCGGAAGATTTCGATACACAATCGGCAAATAATACTTGGTGGGACGCTTTGCCAAATAAAAAATCAATGATCGTCTCAACTTATATTTGCCCGTCTCGCGGAGCAAGAGTCGCCGATAACCCGACATTAGCTCAAACGCCACGTGCGACAGACGGATTTGTAAGCGATTACGCAACTGTAATTTCAACAGCCACGCGAAACACAACTAGGCAAGACATCTGTCGCGGGTATCCTCGTGATGAAAATATTGAGACCAATTGTGGACCATTCAGAACAGCAAAAATGTTGACACCGCGTTATAAATGGGTACCGCGTGATAAAATTTCGCGTTTTATTGATGGGGCAAGCAACCAATATATTTTTGTCGAAAAGCATATTCCTGTGGACAAGTTCAAAAAATGTCAGGAAGGGATGGCAACAGATGTAACTGAAGGAACTGGCGGGGAATCCGGCTACTGGGATTGCGGGGTTCAAGTCGCGCGTTCTATTCCAGAAGTTCCAACGGACGGTTCTCTGGCTTGGACTAATATATTAATGTATAGTCCTGCACGTATGGCTAATGGAGACACGTATGTGATTGCACGTTCTACAAGCGAAGGCGTTGCAACCAGTACATTGCGGGCGGGCAATCCGAATCTTTGGGATTCCAACGTTTCGCCTTTTGGCAGTTATCATACTGGCGGAATTTGTCATCATCTTTTTGGTGATGGTTCGGTGCATGGACTTACGCCAAATATTGATCGCCCGAATATTCATTGGCCATTAGGTTGCGTGAATGACGGTGCGGCAGTAACAATTCCATAATCGAAAACCAAATAAGGACAATAAGGATTTAAGGGACAAAACGAAAAAGTAATTTTTGTACATTTATTGTGCAAAAATTGGTTTCAATTTGTCCCTTATGTCCCTCACTCAATAAAATACCTACAAAACTTTAACCAACAATTAACTAATCATGTTCAAAAAATTTTCCAATTTACGATTTCAATTCTCGTTTTTACCAATGTTTTTTGCGGTAATTTTGTTTACCGGTTGCGGCAATAATTTTGTGCAATTCGGCGGCAAAGTTACAACTGCGGACGGACAACCTTATACCAAAGGCTACGTGATTTTCACAAACGGCAAAGATTCCGCTCGCGCGAAATTACAACCAGACGGCACATATAAACTCAATTCGCTAAAAGAAGGCGACGGGCTTGCACCGGGTACGTATCAAATTTATCTTTCTGGTTTTCAAGAAAACATCGGCACAGACGACGAACCGGTTTACAAATCGGATATTGATTTACGTTACGAAAATCCAGATACATCAAATTTATCCTGTGAAGTAATTCGCGGCGGACATTTTGATTTCACGGTAGATCCACTTTAAAAAATCAGCACACAGATAACGCAGATTGGGAATAGATTTCGCAAGATCAGAAAACAGAATCTGATCTGCGATTATACT
>JAIRWK010000364.1 GCA_031268995.1 Planctomycetaceae bacterium | reverse complement strand
ACTGGTCGTGGCGTAGTAAATGGCATCTTCCCAATCTTGTTGTGATTCGAATGAAGCCAACGTCGGCTCTATATGATTGTAAATATCCATCATACGCTCCGCAACATCAGGTGAAAACACAGCTTGCAACGTCCGAAAAAGAACATTCAAACCAATGTCTTCGGGAAACTCCGTCACCTTCATCGACGTTACATCAAACAATATCGCTCGCACATTCAAAACAAAAGCCTCCATACCAGGAAACTTTTGAACCAAGTCGATCATCTCCGTTGGTGCAGTAAACGGCTCATCGCCCGAATAGAAAATGATCGGAGTAATCATCGGAAGTAAATATTTGTTGAGTCGTTTATCTATACGGACTTTGTCCAATTCACTTTTCCAAATATTAACAATATATTGAGCAACTTGAAGCATTGTCCATTGGTCGTTATTTACTTTCAACTCCAACAACGCAAAAAATACTTCATCGCGTCTTTTGCCGTTCTTGACAGGAACACGATACAAAATATCAACAAAATGCCGCCGAAGCTCCTCGTCAACATAAGAATCAGGCTCAATCACCAACTTGTCAATATCAAGCGCATCTTGTGTTCTTTTTTCCAAAACAAATTTTAGGAATTCTTTCGCCTTTTTCAATTCCTTCAATTTTTTCTTGCAAAACGCATCATGTTGATATTTTTTCTCAAACGCAACGAGCAAGTCTTCATTCGGCAATTGTTGCGGCAACGACTGTTCCTGTAATTGCTCTTGTTCTTTTTTTCGTTTTTTGGTCAAGGATGTTCCTCCAATTTCGATAATGTTAAGGTTAATTTCTAAAAATATACTGAAGCTACTTTAAAATTCCTGAAGCTGAACACGCAAACACAACAACGTGAAGCGGTTGTTCAAGGGCGAAGCCTATCGCCCTACCGGCTACGGTATACTATTTGCCAATTGCCAAAAACAAATTATTGCGAATTCGGTCGATTTTTTGTCGATGGAGATCGACCGAATTCGAATAAAATCAATTTTTAAAAAATTTCCCTATAAATTTAAAAAATATTCGTGAATTGTTGTTTGTTTTTATTCTAATGTGGGTTTGAATTGTTTGCCGTTTAGTTGTGGGGTTATTGAGTCTAGTTCGAATGCTCCGTAGAAATCGGCGTTGTTGTCCATCCATAAGGCAAGCGCACGATACTCCGCCGACGATAACGAAACTTCATAATGACCATCCTTCAATAACTTCCAAAGAGTCGATTTGTTTGTTCCGAATTGACCCGGAAATGTTCGCGAAGGCGACCACGAATTCAAACTTTTGCCCCGCGTTTTGACATTGCGAATCAAATAAACATAAGGCTCCAAATTGACATAAGATTCGTAAAATTTCTCCTTGCGTCCTTCAGCTTTCGGTCCTCGTGCAAGTTTACGCCCAAGTGCAAAAGTTTTGCCCGCATCTTTTTCTTTTTCATGGCAAGATACACAATGTTTGTCCAAAATCGGTTGGACTAATTTTGGGAAGCTGAACGGATTTGAGCCTTCCATTTCAGGTTTTATTTGGGAAGGTTCTCGGCGAAATGCTGTTGGAAAAACTGTTGGTTTTGCCGTGCCGCGTTGCCGTCCTTCGTGACAACCAAGACACGTCAACATCTCACCGGGTTTAACATAAGTTGCACTCCGCATCGTTTGAACCGCAACTCCCTCCGCATTCAACGCCTGAAAATAAACCGGCACATTGACCGGTAAATCAAACCTGCAACTGCCATCCACATCAACCGGCACCGTGCCCAAAACTTTACGCGCGCCCGTCTCGTCGCCATAACCAATTCGCGGAAGATTATTATAAGCTGTCGTCTTCGGCAAAATTTGTACAACACGTAATTCCTTGATTTGCGTACCTTGCGGAAACGGGCGGTTGGTTTCGTACATATTGATTACACCGACAACAGCAGAGTCCGGCAATCGCTCAATTTTGCCCGAATTCGAATCCGCATTCGGCAACGTTGCTCCCGCAGGCAAACCCACCAACGTTTGATGTGGAATGATCGGCGGTACCGGTCGAGATTTAACCGCAATCGGACTTTGACACGAAATATCAAGATCACGATAAAGCAACGTCTTGTTGCCAAACGAATCAATAAGATAAATACCAAAATTATTCGCATGTCCCTTTTTCATACTGCTAAACGGATCATAAACGACAAGATAAAAATCTTCGTTGATTGGAAACGGTTGACCGTAATTTGAAGCGTCGCGATGCGCATGGTTTTCGATTTCGGGGAAAGGTTGTTCGGGAGTGATTCGTCGGATTGGTGCCATTGCGTCGCCGCCTTCCTCGTCGTCCGGAATATTCGGGTCAAGAATAATCACGGAACCAAAATATTGCGTGTGATGTCCATGCGCAATTCCGAGCAACTTGTGCGAATTTGGAATCGGTCGAAACGAATCTTCAAAATGCGGACGCGACTCTTCTACTTCAGAATAATTGCCTTGAATTGCACGCGGATCACGCCCGTCAGGATAAGTTATCCAAGGATGATGCGCCTGATTGAATCCGCGATCAACATAGTCCCAACGTGTATAAATAATCATTCCATTATGATCAACCATCGGTGCCCATTCATTGGTTTCGTGCGGGCTTAAAACAGTAATATCGCTGCCGTCCGAAAGCATTGAATGCAACGTATAACTCGGACAAGCCCGACCATGACAACGCCCATAACCGCCGCGCCGTTCCGAAATAAAAACTATACGACCATTCGGCAAATAGCACGGATCAATATCATTCCACGCACCATCCGTCAATTGAGTTAATTTCGTTCCGTCAATATTGACCTCGAAAAGATGATAACAATTGCCCTCCGTCCAACTATAAGAATGACGTTTTTCCGACGTGTCCGCCGCCGCAAAAAGCAATTTCGTACCATCAAACGAAAGCTCCGGCGCAAGATAACCCCACGACGCATCAAGCCGAACGCCCTTCAACCGTTTATCATTGGCAACCGCAGAACCTTCAAGCAAATTTTTAACCTTACGCTTCTCCGGTACAAACGCATCCTCAAGAATAAAAAGACCGCCGCCGGATGTTGCATGAAAACCGAAAAATTGATCAACCATGTGATTGCCTTGTTTTTCAGGTTCGGGAGTGTAATGACGTTTAATAAAAAGAATATTCTTAAAATCGATTAACGGATTCCGCAACGCAATCCTGTCCCGCAAACCAGTTACACGTTTGAATAATTCTTTTCGCAAATTGATATCCGATACAGCAGTCTCGTTGATTTCTTTTTGCAATTTGTCAAATTCTTGTTGCTCTGTTTCAAAAGACGGCGTGTTCGGTAACTTTTTCAAATGATTGAACATTGCCCCAGTTCGCCGCAACACAACATCAACCGGATCACGATCCGACGCTAAAAAAGTTGACTCAGACCGCAACGCCTGAGATGCTCGTTTGGCAGAAATTCCAGTTTTAAGCTCACGAGACAAATATAAATACTCACGCGAATTTTCATCAACCTCGCCAATAATTATTCGTTTTTTTGTCGTTTCAATAATTTTTTGATCAGAGTTCGGATCGATTTGAAATTCGATTTTCGCGTCCGCCCAATCGGTATGATCATTGTCATAACCTTCCTCACCGGTGTCAACTGTAAGACATAATTGACGGTCGGTTTTTTTGAATGGAATTTTGCAAAATTCAGCCTTTTGCGAACCAACCATAAAACCGCTTTGCCAAACCATTTTGCCGTCAATATAGACAATAAACTTCGCATGACCTTTCTTACCAACCTCATCATCAATACCAACTTTTGCGGAAAAGAAACCATCCGTTTGCGGCAGCGCAACAATAATTTCGCCCGGCGCATGATGACCAACACCACGCTCAAATTTAACTCCCGCTATCGATAATTGATTTCCGCCGACTGATTTACGGGCAAGTGTATCACGCCACCCGCAAGTCGTTTTGGACAAATCGAGTTGATCAATATACACCTCCTCCGCCATAACTAATTCCAACCCAAAAAATAAAAAAGCAAAAACCAAACCGATCTTGGCAATAGACTTTGGGGATTTAAAGTAACTCAAATACATATTTTTCATTTTTAATTTTTTTGTTAATGACTCATGTTACGCACGATACGGAAATGATGGTGATTATTCCGTCGATTGATAGAAAAAAGGCAAAACATTGTTCTCGTCCCATTAGGGACGGAATATGAGGATATTTCAAACGGTTTAGTTTTAATCACATTGTGTCCCTACGTGTCTTTTTGTCCGATTTTTTTAAGGGACAAAAGGGACATGAGGGACAGGTAAGACCTTGACCTGATTGGGTGACAGCAAGGGTCGCCCCTACTGTCTAAATGTTTTATGGTGTTGGATAAATGTTTATTCTGTCCCTTCTGTCCCTTAAAAAAAATACCTTGCAAAAAACGCCGACAGGAGGTGAATTTTAACAGACTTAAAAATCCAGTCAATCGGAGAAGTACTATAAAAACCCTAAAAATCCGTCTAATTCACGGAATCGGTTACAGCACAATTCACCAAAATATATTTTGTTTTTGTGGGGGCTAATTGCGTTACCGTGTAATTAAAATAAAATAGTCCGCTCAAGTTGGTTTTGAATTTCCTTGAAGCCGAACACGCAAGCGCAACAACGTGAAGCGATTGTTCATGGGCGAAGCCTACCACCCATACCGGTGTCGGTATAACAATTAAATTAAATTTACGGTTTATTATGTATAGTATGACAGGTTTTGGGGCTTCTGTTGTTCGGCAAGAGAACATCAATGTCTCGGTTGAATTGAAAACGGTTAATAACCGATATTTCAAGTTAATGCTTCGTGTTACGGAAAATTTTGGGATGCTGGAAACACGGCTTGAGTCAATGCTCCGCCGTGAAATTGAACGCGGCTCAGTCAACGCAATCGTCCGCATCCGTCTGGAAAAACAATCGCCAAAATCCATTATCTCAACTCCAATGCTGATATCCTACTCCGAACAGATTACTGAATTGCGATCAAAAATAGCTCAAATCAATACTTTTGAGTTGCCTAGCCTTTATCAATTATTGACATTACCCGGTGTGATAGTTGTTGGGCATGATTTCTCCGAAGAAGAAATCGATAAGGTTTGGGCAGTTACCGAACAAGCAACATACGAAGCACTTGATCGCCTTAAAAAAATGCGTGAAACAGAAGGCGAATCAATGAAACATGACTTGAAAACAAATATCGAACAAATCACCGCTGAATTGTCCGATATAGAAAAACTTGCACCGCGTGTCGCCTCAAACTACCGCACAAAACTCGCCGAAAGAATCGCCAGAGCAATGTCCGAAAAACAATTCGATGTTGCGTTGAATGAGCAAGAGTTGTTGCGAGATGTTGCAGTTTATGCGGACAAATATGATATTTCGGAAGAGATTGTGCGTATGCGTTCGCATTTAGATCAACTTGCCGCAGCAATCGACACCAATAACGCCAGCGGTCGTAAACTCGATTTTTTGTCACAAGAATTATTCCGCGAAACAAATACCATCGGCGCAAAAGCAAACGACTCAGATATAATCCTACACGTAGTAGAAATCAAAACCATAATCGAACGCATCAGAGAAATGGTACAAAACGTAGAATGATATACTCAAGCTGTTTTAAAATTCCAGAAGCTGCGGTAAACCTACAACGCAGAACGTTAGGCAAACGCAACAACGTGAAGCGGTTGTTCTCCTCTCGTCCTACCGGCTACGGCATATATTACGTACCATGGGAGATTTTACCATCGATTACACAAATGGATCATGGTTTTTTTGTACAATAAATTTAGAGATATGAGAGACATAATGGACGAACAAGTTCACGCAATATTATTAAAGGAATTTTCTAAAATCTTAATCATTGAGTAAACGATTACTTTGTCCCTAAAGTCCTTTATGTCCCTCAAAAAAAATCGGACAAAAATTTTTAGAAAGCCTCTTTAGCAAATATAGTAAATGAGCAAAAAAGTTGAATTGAGTTCGCGGCTTTTGGTTGTGTCGGGACCGTCGGGGGTTGGCAAGGGTACGCTTTTAAAGCGTGTTTTTTTGGAGAGTGGTTTGCCGTTGGTGATGAGTGTGTCGGCAACAACCAGATTGCCAAGACCGAACGAAAAAGACGGCATACACTATCGCTTTATGACAAACGAACAATTCCAATCAAAAAAAAATGCCGGAGAATTTCTCGAATGTTTTGAAGTATTCGGCAAAGGAACGTGGTATGGAACGTTGCGGTCGGATGTTGAAAACGGGCTGGCGGACGGTAATTTTGTTGTGCTTGAAATTGATGTCAAGGGTGCTAACGAAATCAAAAAACAATTTCCAAAAGCAATCACTATTTTCGTTAAACCGCCGGACAACGAAACACTCAAAGAACGTTTGCAAGGACGCGGAACGGAAACAGACGAAGCAATGAAAAACCGCTTGAAAACAGCTATCGAAGAACTCAACCACGCAAACGAATTTCAATTTTGCATCGTAAACGACGACCTCGACAATGCCGTAAAACAATTTATCGGCATCATAAATAATTCAACAGAGAATTTCTAAAAATATTTAGGTTGGTGATATACCGTAGCCGGTAGGGCGATAGGCTTCGCCCTTGAACAACCGCTTCAAGTTGTTGCGCTTGCGTGTTCAGCTTCAGTATATTTGTTGGTGTAATGCGCTTTGTGCCTTTTGTGATGAATAATTTTTAATACGAAAAGCACGAAAAGTTTCCTTTAAATTCCCTTTTCGTGTCTTTCGTAATTTTTGTGCCTTTCGTGTTAAAAAATTGAAAGGGGAGTTTTTAGAAATGTCCTTTAGTACTTTTATTTTTGGGGAAATAGTAATGAAAAGAAATTTAGTATTTTTTGTATTTTGGTTTTTTTTATTTTCGGGTGTGGTATTATTTTCGGAGGATATTCCGCAAAAAAATGTTGCCCAACAAAAAAATGAAACGGAAAATAAACCGAACTCGGAAGACGCGACGAGAAAACTTTTGTACGGAAAAAACCTTTCTCTTGATGAAGTTAAAAAATTAGTCGAGCTTGGCGCGGATGTGAAGGCGGTGAACAATGCGTCTGGTGTTGGAACGACGGCGTTGCATTTATTTACAGGTTTTGGCAATATTGAAGTGGTGCGGTATCTTGTTGAGAAGGGAGCGAATGTAAACGCCCAAAATATAGCCGGTAATATGCCGATTCATTTTGCGGCGGAAAAATCTGATTTTGGCATGGTTACATTTTTGATGAGCAAGGGCGCAGATGTCAACGCCATGAATAAAACGAGCAAGTCCGCGTTGCTTCTCCTGATTGAAAATAACAAAATCGATAAGAACGCGATCAAAGATTTCTTGACCAAAAATGAAATCAATATTGCCGACGCTTACAAAGGAGTTGACTCGCCGTTTCATGCGGTCAAGGGGAGAAGTATAAATACGGCGCAACTGGATTTTCTTTTGGAGTTGGGCGTGTCGCTAAATTTGCGCAACAAAAATGGTTTTACTCCGTTACATGTTTCTGTAACTTTGCCCAATTACCGCGAGTATTTTGACTATCTTATCGACAAAAATGTTGATGTTAATTTGGCGGCGGACAATGGCAAAACGGCGTTGCATCTTGCGCTGTCGTTTGAACATGACGCAATTGACATCGTAAAAAAACTCATAGGCAAAAAAGCTGATGTCAACAAAAAAGATAAAAACGATCAATCGCCGTTATTGGAAGTTCTGAAAAGTCAAAAATCACCGGACAAGAAATTAGAGTTAGTGAAATTATTGGTGGAGCAAAAGGCGGACGTTAAAGTTGCGGATGTTAGGTTGACTACGCCGTTACATGCTGCAACATTCAGCGGGCAAAATCGCGAAATTATTTCGTACTTGCTTGAAAACGGCGCGGACGTAAACGCGAAAAATAGCGATGGGCAAACCGCTTTGATGCTTTTGATGATAGGTTATTTCGAGGCAATATACCGGAGGCAGGAAACATCGCTACAATCAGAATATTATTCAGTATTTAAGGATTTTATTAAACACGGTGCTGATTTAAGTATTAAGGACAAAGATAATTTGACGGTGATCAATTCGCTTGTGAGGCAGGAGTGGCGTGTCGATAAGGAATTTTGGAATAAGTTTATTGAGGCGGGCAAAGATATTGATTGGTCGCAGGACAAGATTGCGGCTCCTGTTTGTTGGGCTTTATCGAATAGCGCAAATTTGTCTGTGCTGGAATATCTTGACAAAAATAAAGCAGATTTCAACAAGAAAAACCAAGAAGGAAAATCTCCATTATATGCGTTAATTCATCCGCTTCCTCAAAAGAATCCTAGAGACGAGGTTGATCTGAACAAGATTCAAAAACTCAAGTATCTTGTGCAACGCGGCGCAAACGTGAACGAATGGTTTGCGGCAGAAAAAACGACACCGTTTTTTTGGGCTTTACAGAATTACGAAACGGATTTGGACACCGTGAAATTTCTTGTTGAAAAAGGTGCCGATCCTAATACTATAACCAGGTATGGCGGAAATGCTTTACATCTTTTGCTTATTAACTATCATGTCAAGTCGAATACTAAACTTGAGCAGAAAACTTTTGATACTATTAAGTATCTTGTTGAAAAAGGCGCGAATGTGGATTTGCCGGAAAAAGGGGACTTGCTCAGACCGATTCATTATGCTGCACAGAACGGAACGTACAGAATTGTGAAGTATCTTGCCGATCAAAAAGTAAAGCTAAATACCAAATCCGCAAACGGTGCAACACCGTTGCATTTCGCAGCCAGCGGCGGCGTGAAAATTGATTTGATAAAATTATTGTTACAGAATGGTTGCTCGGTCAATGATAAAGATAACGACGGCAGGACACCGTTTTTGCTCGCGGCGGCAACTAAAGAAACTAATCTCGATACTTTGAAATATCTTTGCGAAAATGAGAATGCGGAAGTCAATATCAAAGATGTGCATGGAAATACGCCGCTTCTATTGGCGGTCAAAAATACCAGACAAATTGAAAAAATAAAATATCTTATTGAACGCGGTGCTGATGTTAAAGCAATCGACAATAACGGTATGAACATGTTACATTGTATTTTTGGCGAAATTTATTCGAGTGTCTCCAGTCCTTACAAGAATCCTTTGTTATACGCAGGTCGAGGAGAGAAACCGGAAGAAATATGTGATTTAATTTCGTTTTTTGTTGAGTTGGGAGCTGACATAAATTATGTAAACAAGAATGGTATGACACCGCTTCTTCATTCGGTTTCGCCGGATTGCTCTCGTGAATATGTGATAAATGCTCAAGTTATTTCGCATTTGATCGCAAAGGGCGCGAAGACCGATGTAAAAGATAAAGACGGATATCCGCTCTTGCATGTACTTATGCGCAAGACTAATAGTAATCCGAACAATTTCAAACCTATCGTTGAGTTATTCAAAATAGATTTTGCCCAACCTGAAAATAGAATGGTACTTCACGATTTAATTAAGGATGGTTGGAAAATTACGGGGTATTGGTTGCCGCCTCTTATTCAATGTGGTTATTCTGTAGATTCGCGTGATGGGTTTGGATCAACTTTGCTGCATGTTGCGGCATCTTGGAATAAGCCGGATTTGGTACGTATTCTGATTGAAAACGGCGCGGATGTAAACGCCAAAGATAACAACGGCGCAACACCGTTGCACGACTCAATGGAACAAAACGGTGTATATGTGGATGTGATGAATATGTTGATCGAGGCTGGTGCGGATGTGGACGCGAAAGATAATTTCGGCATGACACCGTTGGATGTCGCTTATCCTTCAAGAAAAAAAATTAACGTACAAGAAGCAATCGAAAAACGAAAAATGAAAATCGCAACGAAAAGCGAACAAGAAAAAAAAGACAAGCAAATATCAATCGAACAACAAAAAATGAAAAATAAAAACACCGAACCCAATTGGCGGTAGGCTACAATATACTCAAGTGAATTGCTATACTGAAGCTGTTTTAACATTCCTGAAGTTGCGGGAAACCTACAACGCAGAGCGTTAGGCAATCGCAACAACATGGAGCGGTTGTTCAAGGGCGAAGCCTATCGCACTACCGGCTACGGCATATCATTCTTTGCCCAGAATCTGTAATACTTCTTCGTGCAACAAGCCGTTTGTTGCTATTCCTTCTTTGTTGTAAATAGTTCTGTTGGCTTTCCAATCTGTGAAATTTCCGCCCGCTTCCTCAAGAATCACCAGCATTGGGGCAGCATCCCAATCCGATAAAATTGGGTCAACCATTATTTCAGCTCTGCCGGTTGCGACCAAAAAATACCCGTATGCATCGCCCCAAGTCCGCGTCAACCTTACCCGCCGCTCCAACCTCTCATAAGCACCACGCCGTCCGATTTTGTCATAAGTTGATACTTCACTTGTCAAAAATGTTGCGTCTTTTATATTTCGGCACTCGGAAACTTTTGCTTTTTGGGGCAATTGCGAACGTTTGGTTTTGTGCCACGCGCCCATCCTTTTGCCCGCCCACAACATCTCACCCAACGCCGGAAAACTCACAACACCACAAATACCAACCCCGTCATACTCCAAACCAACCAAAATACTATACAAAGGAACTCCATGAATAAACGACTTCGTCCCGTCAATCGGATCAATCAACCACTTGAACCCGCTAGTACCCGTTTGACTCGCAAACTCCTCGCCCAAAATCTCGTCGTCCGGAAATAATTCCAATATACGCCCCCGTAAAAACTCCTCAACCGCCAAATCCGCCGCCGTAACCGGCGACTCATCCGCCTTGCGACCAACAGAATACTCCGCCGGTTCATAAAAATATTTGAGCGTTATCTCACCCGCCCTCTCAACAATTCTCTTAGCAAATTCAATACGATCCATTGTCCTATACCTCCAATACGTCTGTTGCCCTTTTGAAAAACAAAAACACAAAAGGTAATCAATTTACGATCATGGTGTACATTCTACTAAATCACGTCAAGTTATACCGCAACTGGTAAGGCGAAGCCTACCGCCCTACCAGCTACGGTATAACCGCAATCTTTTTTCAATCATTATTTATGAGAGATTGCGGTTCAATTTTTTTCTAACGTTTTTTTTGTTGTTTTTGTTGTCTTGTTTTTTGGGGAGAGGTTAATCCTCTAATCCTAGTTGGTTTACTAGGAAGCGGACGCACCATGAAATTGGAATTATTGTAACAGTGAGGACAATTATTTCGATTAGTTGTAGAATTGAGATTGGTTGGGTTCGGAATATTGAGCCGATGAAGCCTTGTTTGTCCGATTGTAAAGCTCCGAAATCGCTAGCTTGCACCATGCCAATTTGAACTACGCCAATCAATAACACAATCACAATAAACGTTAAATTTTTATGCAACATCGAAAACGGCGACTCGTCCAACCTTAACGATCTCGAATTGAATATATTCCAAAATTGGAATAACACGAACGTCGTGAAAAATAACGTCAACGCTTGTATATTTGATGGTAAACTTGGGTCTGCATAAAACTCAAACTCATTGCCGCAATCAACCAATAAATTGAATTTCAACACCAAAGCCAAAACCACAACTTGATATAAACTACAAAGCAAAATATTCAATCCCATTGCTTTTGTTATTATTGATGCTTCGCGTTTTATTGGTCTTCGGCGCATTGAGTTTGCTCTCGGCGGATCGGTACTCAACGCAATTGCCGCAAATGTGTCCATGATGATATTGATCCACAAAAGTTGCGGAACCGTCAACGGTAACGGCACACCAAAAAGCGGTCCCAACAACGCACACGTCAACGCTACGACATTGACCGAAAGCTGGAATTGCAGAAATTTTTGAATGTTTTGGTATAGCGTGCGTCCCCACCAAATGCCAGTTACAATGCTTTTGAAATTGTCATCTATCAACACAATATCGCTCGCTTCTTTGGCAACTTCTGTTCCCGTAATTCCCATTGACACACCAACATCCGCGAACTTCAACGCCGGCGCGTCATTCGTGCCGTCTCCCGTCATCGCCACAACTTCGCCTTGTCTGTGCATTGCCTTGACCAACCTTAATTTGTCCATCGGCGTAGATCGGGCAAGAACTCTTAAATGCGGAATCGCTTCAACAAGCCGATCATCATCCAACTCCGCCAACTCCGCCGATGTTAACACAACTTCACCATTGCGAATCTCCGTTTCAACATCACCCGAAATATATTTGTCCGACAAAATCCCCGCCTTCTTCGCAATCGCAATCGCCGTCGGTTCCGCATCACCCGTTATCATCTTGACATCAACACCTGCACCATGACACACATCAACCGCATGAGGTACCTCCTCACGAATCGGATCAGAAATACCAATTAGCGCGTAAAGAATATTGTTACGATAATTCACGAATTGTTCTGCTTCGTCCTCAGTAAAACCGCCGCTGCTTTGGATATGCTTGACTTCGCATTCCTTCGACGTGAAAGCAATCACTCGCAACGCATCGCCTTGCGCTTTTGACAACGCCGCATTTATCGTGTTGCGGTACTGTTCAATCGGTTCAATTTTGCCGTTCAAAAATATATGCGAACAGCAATCCAATAACCGCTCCGGCGCACCTTTTGCAAAAACACTCCGCAAATCGCCGCAATCAACCGCAACAAGTGACATTTTTCTTGCGGAATTATGTCCTAGTTCCCACGTGCGTTTGCTGTTGTTACGGTAATACGCGTAGTCCGTGCCGGCATCGTGCAAAAGCCGTAACAACGCACATTCCGTAGGGTTGCCTATGCCCGCAACAGAACCGTCCGCGTTGTTTTTTAGCACCGCTTCGCTGTTGACTGAAATCATGTCGATTAGAGCGTTCCAAACGGAAAGGTTATTTATTGTGGTAAATTCGTTGCCGTTTATTTCTTGCATGTCGGCAAAAATCCACGTTACTGTCATTCGGTTTTGCGTCAATGTTCCCGTTTTGTCCGAGCAAACAATAGTTGCCGAGCCGATTGTTTCTGACGCAACTAGTTTTCTAATTAGGCAATTTTCACGCGCCATTTTCATCATGTTCATTGCCAACGAAACCGTTACCATCATCGGCAAACCTTCCGGCACAGCAACCACAATTATCGTTACAGCAATTATGAAAGATAACAACAACGCCCGAAATAATCCCATCACGTCATTCGACATGCCGCCCGTAATACTGTACAACCCAACACTTATTCCAAAAAATGCAATAAACATCGGAATAGTTGCCGCGAATTGAAGCAGCGGATTTCTCAACTCCATATCCATACTCTTGAAAAACGGACGAAGCACAAAACGCATTGCCATAAAACCCACAATTAGCGCAACAAAAATTAAACCGAGCAATATCGTTTGGCTATTTCTGATCGATTGAAATAGTGCCGAATTGAGAATATTTGAGCCAGCCATAATGCTGAAAATTACCATTGAGCTGCTTACGCCGACGACGCTGATTTGTTTGGCAAGAATGGACAATTTTTGAGTCAATGGCGTTTCGCTTTCGGACTCTGCTGTTCCAAGATTCGCCGCAATTTGTCCTAATCTTGTTTTATCGCCGACGGCGGTTACTACGAATTGTCCGTGTCCGTCTGAAATCATCGTACCGCGATAGACTTCATTTGCGTCATTGCTTTCGTTTCCGCCTTGCAAAATACCGGCAACAACCGCATTCAAATCACTCGGCGCACGTTTCTCAACCGGAACAGATTCGCCTGTCATTACAGATTGATCGACCAATAAACCTTGCGATTCAATTATCACTCCGTCTGCCGGAATTTTGTCGCCAAGATTTATTTGAACAATATCGCCGACAACAATTTCGTTGATCGATATTTCGGAAATTTCTCTGTTGCGTATAACTTTTATGCGGATATCGTCCTTGACCTTATTGAGTAAATCGAATTCACGCGCACTCTTCAACTCGCTAAAAAAACCGGCAAGCGTAGCAAGCGCAACAGCAAGCACAATCCCAACCGAATCAATAAAACTCGCATGTTCATTTCGCAATATAAATCTTTCAAGAACCGTCATAAGAATAGACACAACAGCAGCAACTATAAGAATCTTAATCGTTGGGTCGTTGAATTTCTCAAGCAGTTGTTTCCACCAAGGATCACGCGAAGGCGGTGTAAGCAAATTCGTCCCGTGTCTTGCAATTGATAATTTTATCTGTTCAACCGTAAGTCCATCTTGCGGATTTATTTTTGCATCGTCAATCTGAATTGTGTTTTGAGTCATGATTAAATTTTGTTAATTGTTAAAAATTTTGTAACTATTCAGTCGTTTGATTTTTATTTTTTTATTTTACCGCGAAACACACGAAATTTACGCGAAAAGACGCGAAACTAAATTATTCGCGACCTTTCGTGCTCTTTTAGCGTAT
>JAIRWK010000309.1 GCA_031268995.1 Planctomycetaceae bacterium | reverse complement strand
TCCAGCACATCAATTTTTGAAAAATAATATATGATACGATAATACAATAAAATTTGGCGTTTTTTGATGCTTCAACTCCTTTGATTTATAGTGTAAAATGCCATTTTGCAAAAGTTCAGTTACAAACGTCATAAAAAACGTATTCGACAAAACAAATAAATCCCCACTGAACGACTGAACAGTTACAAAAAATTTGGCACGGAAAGGTTTCGTAGGGATATTATACTCAAGCTGTTTTAAAATCCCTAAAGCTACGGTAAACCTACAACGCAGAGCGTTAGGCAAACGCAACAACGTGAAGCGGTTGTTCAATCGCCCTACCGGCTACGGTATACCGGTGGTATAATTTTTAGGAAATGCAATAATTGTACTAATGGAATATAAATTTATACGTCTGCGGTTCAGCAATCGCTCAAGATGGTTTGGGCAAGCTATTGTTTTGTATGTGTTGGTGTATCGGTGATGAATATTCTTGTCTATCAAGAAGTACGCCGTGTTTTTTGATGAGTAAACCGAAGCCGCTATTCATAATCGGCTTCGGCGTGAAACAATTTAACCAAGTATTAAAAATGAAACGTAACAGCTTTAACAATTTTGAATTAAACGCTTTTGATTTGCCGGAGAATTGCTCTGGATTATTGGTCAAAGATCATGAAATTTCCTATTTGAATTGGAGAAATTTAATATGTATACCGAAGCCGGTATGGGCGGTAGGCTTCGCCCTTGAACAACCGCTTCACGTTGTTGCGCTTACGTGTTCAGCTTCGGGAATTTTAAAACAGCTTGAGCATATTAGGTATGTGTTGATGGTGATTATTGCAAGTTTTATTATTTTGCCGATGATCAATTTTGTACCGATTAGCGGTTATCAGAATTTATGTTGCGCAAATGAAGCGGAAGATAATAGTCCGTCTCACAACGAGTTGATCGAAACAGGTAAATTCAAAGATGCCTACGATATTCTGAAGAAGTTGATTTTAAATCCGCAAGACCCCGAAAGTATTAAATATATCGCAAAATACAAGGTTAAAAAGGCAGACACAATCGGTCAAGCCGTTGATGCCTTGAATGTCTTAAATTGTGTGAGTGAAATAGATGAACTTCTGGAACAAGCGTTATCGGTACACAAAAACGATTGGCGTGTGCTTGAGCAAATTGCGATGAGTTATGCGCGTATTGTGCACAATGGGGTAATTATTGATAATAAATTTCAACGCGGCTATCCGGAAAGAGGACGGGACGTTTTTGTTCATCAACGCGATCACGTACAAGCGTTGATTATCTTCAAACAAGCGATGCCGTTGGTGTTGAAAGAAGATAATAAAAATGATGTTGCGCAATTTTTTATCAATTGGTCTGATGTCATTTATATTACCAGTCTCAACACGCCGCAATCTTTGACGAACATTTCTGAATTACCGGATTACTCTGAAGAATTTCCTCATAACCGGTACGGCAGACATTACAACGGAAACATGTTTTCGGCGGTTGATGTTAACGGGCAACCGATTTTTTATGGGTTGCCGGAATCATTTGAATCGGCGCAAAATGACGGCGAGCGTTGGCGATGGACGCTTGAGCAAGCGGCGAAAATTTGTCCTGAAAAATTTCTTGGTATTACGTTGAAAAAGCGTGCCGTGTTCAATAATCATCTATTTGGTACTAGCACTTTGTCAGGTTTTTGGGGCGACATGGATAACCGCGACACCGAAAAAACTGCTAGTATCTGGTCGCTTTCGTCTCTTTCCGACGATGAAACAATTACAAAAACCGCCGCAGGAATTAAACGTTTCAACTTGCCGGATGAACACAACTATATAAAGTTGTGCCGCGAATCTTGCAACAATTTAACCGGCAAAGAAAAACTTTACGCAGAAGCAATGTTGGCGGACTTGTATAAAAACAGAAGGCAATTTGTCAAAGCTGCCGAAATTTTGAGCAATATTATTGAAGAGTTTAGTAATGATAAATCATTGGCAGATGACTTGGTAAATTATCGTAATCAGTTTGAGCAAATTACAGGAAATTGGGGACGTTTTGAGAACGAAGGTTCTGAAGTAAAAGGTCTAAATGCCAGTTTTAAATATACTTTCCGCAACGGAAACGAAGTCAAATTAACCGCATACGAAATAGATCTGAATAAGTTGATCACTCAATTTAAATCGCAGGCACAGAGAGATACTGTGCATTCGGTATCGCCAGATGGTTTTTTGTCTTCTTTTGCAAGGGCGTTTTGTGGTGGCGGATATTTTTTAGGCGAACAGGTAAAAGATACGGCTAAATTTCGTCAGAAATTTTTCATTGGCAAAGCCGCTGAATGGACTGAAAAACTCACACCAGCAAAAAATCATTTCAACGCCGACACGATTATTAAAATGCCGATCAAAAAATCAGGTTTGTTTTTTATCGAAGCAGTGATGAAAAACGGCAACACGACCGTAGCGTTCGTTTGGCTAAATGATACGGCAATCGTTCAAGAAAAACTCCAAAATAAAGTGATTTATCTGGTAACTGATGCCGAAACAGGTCAACCGTTAAAAAATGTAAATTTAGAATTATTTTCTTATTATCGTCAAGAAAATAGAAAATCACTCAATGACGGAAAAGTACGATTTGTATTAAAACAATTTGGCGCGAAATCCGATAGCAACGGGATTGCTCAATTTCCTTTACCAGATTTTCCTAGTAATTCATTGCAAGGTTGTTTCATTGTCGCGAAGGGAGAGAATGACAGGTTGGCGGTACTTGGGGGGATTGATTACTTTTTGGCTGGCAGACAACAAAGTAGTTCTCCTCAAGGAGACAAAGCATTTGTAATTACAGACCGTCCGGTTTACAGACCGCAAGATAAAGTCGAAATCAAAGTATGGATCGGAAACCGCCAATACGATCAACCAGATAAAAATAAATTAGCCGGACAAAAAATCAATTATAAAATCTACGATCCGAAACATGTTGTTGTTCGTGAGGAGAAAAATGTTGAGTTGGATTCATACGGTGGTTTTACGGCGGTTTATGAATTGCCCAAAGGAGCAACACTTGGTACGTATTCTGTTGCTATTGGTGATCCGTCGCCTCAATACGGATACGGATACTTCAGAGTAGAAGAGTACAAAAAACCGGAGTACGAGGTGTTGGTGGATTCGCCGAAAGAGCCGATTAAGCTTGGTGATAAATTTAAGGTAACAGTGCGGGCAAAATATTATTTTGGTTCGCCGGTTACTGAAGCGACGGTCAAATATTCCGTTTTACGATCAATTGACAATTCGGCTTGGTATCCGGTGCGGTATTGGGATTGGCTTTACGGCAATGGTTATTCGTGGTTTGCTTATGATTCGGTTTGGATGCCGAATTGGTCAAAATGGGGATGTTGTAGACCGGCGTTTTATTGGCATTATCGAGATACTCCGCAACCGGAATTAGTTGTAACTAACGAAACAAAAATCGGCGAAGACGGAACGGTAACGTTTGAAGTTGATAGTTCATTGGCAAAATTTATCCATCCTGATAATAGTCATAAATATCAGATCACAGCGGAAATTACAGATAACTCAAGACGGACAATTGTCGGCAATGGTGTTGTATTGGCGGCGCATGAACCGTTTAAAATTTACGCTTATACTGATCGAGGATATTACACGCCGGATCAAAAAATCAATGCTCATTTCAACTCAAGAAGAATTGATGGAAAAACGGTAAAAGGTAACGGCGAAGTAACTCTCTACAAAATATCGTACAAAAAAAATACACAAAATGACAACGATAAATTTGACATCATTGAAACAAAAGTGTATTCGGAAAATGTTACGTTTAACGACGATGGTTTTGCGAAATTGAGTCTCAACGCGGTTAGTGCGGGACAATATAAAATTTCGTGTGTTCTTGACGGACAAGAGGGCGGTTATGTGTTCAATGTTTATCCGAATACAAAAAAAACGCAAGTTGCCGAAAATAACAACGCGAATGAATCGTGGAAATTTAATGCGATTGAGTTGATACCGGACAAGGCTGAATTTGCGCCGGGTGAAAATCTTAATTTACGAATAAATACTAAAAAAGAAAATTCTTTTGTGTATCTTTTGATCAGGTCAGAATATGGGATTGTTCAATCGGTTAAATTGATAAAGTTGGATGGTAATTCAACACAAATTTCAATTCCGGTTGACGTTCGTGACATGCCGAACTTTTTTATTGATGCAGTAACGGTTGTTGGCGGGCGTATGGTTGTTGACAGTAGGGAGATTGTCGTACCGCCGCAAAAGCGTGTGTTGAATGTCGAGGTGCAACCCGACGCGGAAAATTATAAACCCGGTGTAAAAGCGAAAGCGAAATTAATTGTTACGGATATTGACAACAAACCGGTTGTCGGGCAAGTTGCGATTTCGGTTTATGACAAATCAGTCGAATATATTTCCGCCGGTTCAAATATCGCTGACATAAAGGAATTTTTCTGGAAATGGAAACGATACAATAACAAAAATTTTCTCACGAATCTCAGAGAAGAGATTGACGGGATTATAGCAGATCACATGTCGGACATTGGCGATTTTGGTAATGTAACTGTTGAGGAAGCGGCTGTGTATTCCGCAGATTTCAATTCCGGAGACAGGAGGGTACGTGACATCAGTAGAATTGCTGCGGGATCAGGAGGGGCAGCAGTGATGATGAAATCGCAAGCACTAAATCCCGCAATGTCTCGGTCGAACAAGCCTGAAAACATATCTGAAAATGGTGATGAAATTAGCGGGCAGGAGCAGTTTATCGAGCCGACGATTCGTAAAAATTTTGCGGATACTGCGTTTTGGAATGGAGTGATTGAGACGGACAAAGACGGGGTTGTTACGGTTGAATTTGCGATGCCTGAATCTTTGACAACTTGGAAAATAAACGTTTGGTCGATGGCACAAGGAACACGTGTCGGTTATGGTTCAACTCAAGTTATTACACGCAAGGATTTGATCGTAAGAATGCAAACACCGCGTTTTTTTGTCGAAAAAGATCAAGTGCTGCTGACTGCGAATGTTCACAATTATCTGAAATCAGATAAGAATGTTTTGGTGCAACTTGAGACCGACGGCGATTTGATCGTTTTTGACAAAGCCGCCAGTTCAAAAAATGTAAAAATTGCGGCAAACGGTGAAGCGAAAATTGATTGGCTTGTTGACGCGAAGAAAGCCGGAGACGCAAAAATTCGAATGCTCGTAAAAACAGGCGAAGAATCAGACGCGATGGAAAAGGTGTTGCCGGTTTATGTTCACGGAATTTTAAAGCAAGAAGCATGGTCGGGTTATATCGCGCCGGACAGAAATTCAAACACAATTGAAATCAATGTTCCGGCAGAACGAAGACCTGAACAAACGAAATTAACGTTACGATATTCGCCAACACTTGCAATGTCGATGGTTGATGCGTTGCCGTATCTTGCGGAGTATCCATACGGCTGTACGGAACAAACATTGAACCGTTTTTTGCCCGCCGTGATGGTTCAAAAGGTGTTGATTGACATGAATATTGATCTGGCGAAATTGGAGAATGCACACACAAATTTGAACGCACAGGAACTTGGAACGGATCGAAAGCCAGCATTTGTCCGTGAATTTTTGTTACAAAAAAAGAATCCGGTTTACAGTGTTGAAGAGTTGCGTGCGATGGTAAACGAAGGCGTGGAGAAGTTGCGGCAGATGCAATGTTCGGATGGCGGTTGGGGATGGTTTGGCGGTAATGGCGAAAGAAGTTCGGGGCATTTGACGGCGTTAGTTTTGCATGGGTTAATACTTGCGAGAGATAATGATGTGAAAATTGATCCGAATGTAATTGAACACGGCAAATCATGGCTCGTGAGATACCAAGCCGACGAAGTTACAAAAATTAAAAATTACCTCCTGCCGAAAGAAGAAAAAGAAAATAAAGTTCAAAAACCATACGCCGACACAACCGACGCATTTGTTTTGATGGTGCTAGGCGAAATCGAGTCGAATATGAATAATCGTAACAATAATTCCGCATTCTACAAATCATATCCAAACGCAGCAGTAATGCGTGAATTTCTCTGGCGTGATCGCGGAAAATTATCGCCCTACGGTAACTCAATGTTAGGAATATTCGAGTCAAGTTCTTGGGGCAATATGGATCGTGCCAAAGATTGCGTTAAGATTTTGGAACAATATCTTGTCAACGACGACGAAAATCAAACCGCATATCTCAATTTGCGCAAATATGCCGGTTGGTATTGGTGGTGTTGGGACGGAAGCGAATTTGAAACGCAAGCATATTATTTGAAATTATTGATGCAGGTTGATGCAAAGAGTCCGGTTGCACCGCGAATTGTCAAGTATTTACTAAACAATCGCCGTCACGCTAACTACTGGAATTCAACAAGAGATACGGCAATTTGTATAGAGGCGTTTGCCGAATATTTGAAGCAGACCGGCGAATCAAAACCTGATTTAACAGTAGAAATTTTATTCGATGGAGAAATCAAAAAAACAATTAAAATAACACCGGAAAATATTTTTGAAATCGGTAATACATTTGTGTTGTCCGCCGACGAAATTTCAACAGGTTCACATAAAATAGAATTTCGCAAACGTAACAATAGTACAACCGACAATAATAAAATTGGCAATTCACCGCTTTATTTCAATGCGTATTTGGAAAATTTCACGTTGGAGGATTCGATCAAGGGTACTGGTTTGGAGGTGAAGGTTTCGCGGCGGTTGTATTTGCTTGAGCGTGATGATTCGGCGAAGGCAGAGGCGTTGGGCAGTCGTGGTCAGGTTGTCGAGCAGCGTGTCGAAAAATACAAACGTGTTACGACGGACAAATTCAAGAGTGGTGATTTGATTGAGGTTGAGTTGATCGTTGAGAGCAAGAATGATTATGAGAGTATTTTGGTTGGTGATTGGAAGTGTGCAGGTTTTGAACCGGTGGCGGTTCGCAGCGGCTACAATGGCAATGAGTTAGGTGCGTATGTAGAATTTCGGGACGAGCGTGTTTTATTTTTTGTTTATCGTTTGTTGCGCGGCAAGCATTCGGTAACATACCGCCTACGCGCCGAACAATCCGGCAACTTCAGCGCATTACCCACACAAATAGAAGCAATGTACACGCCAGAATTAAAAGCCAATTCCGACGAAAATAAAATCAAAATAACCGAAAGGAAATTTTAGTTGAAGTGGGAATTTAAACCAAAGAAGACACAGAGGGGGAGATTTTTTTAACACAAAAGGTACAAAAGGGGATTTTAAAAAAATTGCACAGATACGAACAAGTTGATTAGATGTTTTTTAAATTTTAATTTGCGTTATTTTTTTGATTCCTTTATTCTTATTAAAAATTTCCCCCTTTCGTCTTTTTCGTGCCTTTCGTGTTAAAAATCCCCCTTCGTTTCTTTCCCCCTCAGTGTTCTCTGTGTCTTCAGTGGTTTAAAATTCCCTCTCCGTATATTCTGATCTTGCGAATATCTTCCCAAATCTGTCGTCTGCGTGCTAAAAAAATTTTTTTCTTAAATCTGGAAAAATAGGGATTGCGTTTTTTGGCAAATTGTTTTATACTCTAGCGACTTGGTGGTTGATTTTGAGTTTGATCGCGGTGAATTTTGATTTTCGGTTTGTGCCGTGTTAGATTTATTCGCGTTTAAATAGTCGTTTATTGTGTTGTTAATGTTTTCTTTTTACCAAACGGAAAAAAATTACGGCGCAATATTTTTACAAACGTTTATCAAATCCAGTAACAAAATTGAAATGGAGGAGAAAATGAAAAAGACA
>JAIRWK010000152.1 GCA_031268995.1 Planctomycetaceae bacterium | reverse complement strand
TACTTTTAGTTTTTGCAGTTTCTGTCACTTTTTTCTGCAATTCGGCGTATGTTGTGGAAACATAACGAATCCGTTTTTTTGCAACCATTGTCCTTAACCATTTTGTTGCGTGATACGATTTGTGGTTTAGCCATTCTGCTTTAAGTTGGCTTGAAAACACGGCAAAATAGTGTTTATCTCGCATCATGGAATGAAGGAAACTTGTACAAGTTACGGCGCGAAGAGTGATTGGTTTTTCGCTGGTTGCATTGGCAATACAAGCATCCACAACAAGAGATTTGATTTTTCTCATTGTTTTATTCCTTTATGAAAAAACTTTTTTTGAAGCTGCTTTAATATATTCTTCGTCGGCGTCCATTTCTACTTCCGCGAAGTCAATTGGCAAATCACCGAAAGCGCCATTCTCGTCAATTTTTGCGGTTGTTGTTTTCGTTTGCCCGTTTTTATCACGTTGAAACCAATAGAATGCAACATTATCCGGTGCAATTTTTTCTTGAGCGATAAGCGTTTGTACTCCGAGTAATAACAACGCACTATGAGTTTCTGCAACAACTTTGACACCGCGATTTGCGGCATCGATTAAGACTTTTGCTAAAAGGTGTTGTGCTTTAGGGTGGAGATGAATTTCCGGTTGCTCAAGATAAACCAACTGCCCCGACTCGGCAACAAGTAACGCCGTTAAAACCGGCAATGTTTGTGAAACGCCAAAACCGATGTCTGCAATATTTACCATATCGGGTTTACTACGTCCGTTTTGGGGAAGACGGGCAACTTTCACTTCTATTTCTGCGTCATTGAGCCGTTTTGCCGAAATTTTTGACGTCAATCCAAGCCGTGATATTTGTTCGCAAAGTTGTTCTATTTTATTTGAATCTTTTTCATTCCAGTTGGCAATAATACTTGCCGTATAATGCTCAAACGTTCCGGGAAAAGTCGGTCCTGTACCGGTAATAGAATAACTGCGTTCAGGATTACCCCGCAACCCCGGAACATGAATAATCTTACCGATAATCTCCCGTGTTTTTTGATCGTATGGTGAAATGTCAATGAATATTTCTTTTAAAAGACGGATGGTTGTTTTCCAACATAAATGAGGCATAAATATTTTAAAAGATATTTCATGACAACCTTTTGAAAAGATTTGTTCGTACAGAGTAAATTTGACATTGGAACCATTGATTAAAAATTGAGACGGACCGGGATCGTATGGGGCTTCCAATGTTTGCTTGAGTAACAACAATGGTTGAATGAAACTGGATTTACCTGAACTATTTGTTCCGGCAAGAAGTGTTAGCGGCTTGACGTCCAATGCAATCTCTGATGCAATGGATTTAAAACCCGATACGGACAGTTTCATAATTCCTTCTGATGCGTACATGATTGGTTATGATTTATGTTTTACCGAAGCCGATATGGGATATAGGCTTCGCCTTACCGGCTACGGTATAATTGGGCGACCGCAATGATTGCCCTTACGAGAGATTTTTTTATTTTGTTCGTCGTCCTCGTCGTCGTAAATTTTTAGCTGGCTGTTTTTCAAATTACTTTGAGATACCGACACCGGTATTGGCGGTAGGCTTCGCTCTTGGACAACTGCCTCACGTTGTTGTGTTTCCAGCTTTGGAGATTTTAAAACAGCCTGAGTAGAACAACTTCCTCGACATTGTTTGTAAGACGGACAACCCATCGGACAACCATTGCACGAAACCCCACGCGAAGAATTTTTACTAAACACACGCTTGAAATAAATCCCAATAGCAATAACCGCCAATACCGCAACCAAAACTCCAAACATTGGCAAACCCTCCCACCCGTCCGGTTTTGCCGGAAATGCACCAAAATTCACATACAGGAATCTCTAAAATACTATTTGCCAAGAATAAATTATTTCAAATTCGGTCAATAAAAAACAACCGAATTCGAATAAAATTAATTTCAAAAATTCCTTTCAGCACACCAGAATCTGGTATACTGAAGCTGTTTTAAAATTCCTGAAGCTGAACACGCAAGCGCGACAACGTGAAGCGGTTGTTCAAGGGCGAAGCCTATCGCCCTACCGGCTACGGTATATTAGGATGCGGCTTTGGCGATTGCGTCTTGCAGTGTTGTTGCTTGTTGTACGCCGGTAAAACGCTCGACAACTGCGCCGTCTTTGAATAAAATAAGCGTTGGGATTTGTTCAATACCGTATTCGGCGGCTAATGATTGCAAGTTGTCCGTATCTGCTTTGGCAATAATTGCCCCCGCTCCAACAACTCCCGCAACCTGATCCAATATCAACGTCTGTTTGCGGCAAGGCGCACACCATGTCGCAAAAAAATCAACCAAAACCACTCCCGATTTTGTAATTGACTCAAACTCCGATTCCGACCCAATAATTTTAACAATATCACTCATATTCTTGTTACTTGTAAAATTGATCGTGAACAACAGGAAACAAGACTAACAACTTCACAATCATCTCCCGCAATCACGCCTCATGATTGACATACTGTTCTGCTCGTACTAAGAATTTCAGCAATTCCAAAACATAAAAGTCTGCCCCCGATAGGAAGCAAACGGCGGTTGCCGAAATTGCAAGTGCGAACAACCCGATGACCAAAATTATAGACATCCGCCACATCCAGTCAATCACCAACCATACCAAACCCGCTTTTTTATATACCGTAGCCGGTAGGGTGAAGCACAGTGTCCATACCGGCTTCGGTATAAATTTTATTTTTTTGTTTCAGGCAATTTTGGAGTAACCGTTCACGGTCTGAGGCGAGCATTTTACCGTGTAGAAATTTTCTGTAAATACCGAAGCTGTTATGGGCAATAGGCTTCACCTTACCGGCTACGGTATATTGCAGAAAGAATAACTACTATACTCATCGCACGATGAAATTCAGTTTTTATTTTTTTTGACAGGATAACAGGATAGCAGGATAGACAGGATTTTATTGT
>JAIRWK010000121.1 GCA_031268995.1 Planctomycetaceae bacterium | reverse complement strand
AGAATGTGTATCGCCGGAAAAGCCGGAACAAAATAAAACTTCACCTCAATTTTCTAGAAGGAAAACTTCACTTGCCAATCATAAAAGTTGAGCGAATTTAATTTGTCTCGCAAGCATTATTGGTGACCAATCTGCGGTCATCGTATGCGCAAAAGACAATTTTAAAAAAAATTGCCCCTTTTTGAACATTAAAAAACAATAATTTCACCTCACTTCTTGCAATATCTCTCCAAAAATCGTCCCGAATCTCAATATCGTACCGGTAATTTGAGGACATATCAAAGACATCGGACAAGCGCACCTTATTTTGACCACCAGTTATTTCCTGTTGTTTTTGCTAGTTTTTCGTGTTGGTTATCGATTTTGTTGTCTAGTTTGGCTGCTTGTATTGCGTTGAATGGGTTTATTTCTACGCCGCCGCACGCAACTACGTTTTTCGCAATTACCGATTTGCCCGATACAAATTTTGGTTCAGGCAATTGCGGAGTTTTCATTCTTGGGTCTTCAGTAATCGCCTGTATCTCACAACCGGATTTGTCCAATAACCCCTCACGCAAAATCAACGCAACCACCATCGCAAGATTCATACAATTACGCAACTCCGAAAACACCGGATCAACCCGCGATAAAGAATTATATTGCTCGCCCATTTTCTTACACCAACGCACCGCCGCCGGATCCGTTCTACCACTCGCAACTCTTGAATTACTGCGTGAGTCAATATATTGGTCTTCCGTTTTTGCGTCAACCTTTACATCCGACAACTTCCACGTCAACTTCTGCGAATCATGATAAATCACACCATACTCAGCAGAAAGCCAAAATCTAGGACTAATATGACGCGGACTGCCCGACAATAAACTCAAATAACTCGGAAGACCACGCAATCCCGACGCAACATGACCAAGCCCAATTTGCTTCATCTTGTAATCCGCCGCAACCAACGTCTTCGCAATACGACTCGTCCGCTCAACTCCATTGATCACAACCACATCATCACCACTCGCCCGCTCCAATTCATACGCATAAGCTTTGGCATTTCGTTGCGAAGGAATCCCGAATTTATTTTTAACCGCGTTCATCCGCACAATCGAATCAGGTGTCGGATCAATTGAGCAAGTTATAGTTGTATGAGCATCTTTGCTGTACCACGTTCTGAAAAGAATGATCAAATCCTCCAATCGCAAAACCGGATTGCCCGTAATATTGCCGACAACATAACCCGACGAATCAACCTTCCAACCCTCCGAAGGACCAACAAGCAAAATATCATTCTCCTCCGGCACCAACACAACATAATTCACCGCCGTCAACCCGCCAAGATAACGAATCGTGTCAGGCAAAAAAACACCATTGTCAACCGTTTCCCGAATCACTTTGTCTATTTTTTTCAAAGAAATCTTGCGTATGGAAACCTGTTGCGACAAATCCGCCGGAATTTTTTCAAACGTCTGACGCATATCTTTGCTGATATTCTCCATAACATTACGCGGAGCAATCGCACAAAAACCCCTCGTGTCAATCTCAACACCACCAAGTACAGACGAACCATAAGTGGGAATGGGAATGATTGTATTGGTGCCGGTACCGGTACTGGTACCAGTGCCGGTACTGGTACCAGTGCCGGTACTGGTGCCAGTACCCGTACTGGTGCCAGTAGTAGTACCGGTGCCCGTAGTTTGCGACAACGCCGTCCCGCCGAATGTAAATACAGCTAGGACAAAAAACGCCAAAAAACAAATCGTTGATAATTTTCTGTAAAACATATCTTCTAGTCTCCTGTTTTCGTAATGATACCAAAGCCGGTATGGACGATAGGTTTCGCCCTTGAACAACCGCTTCACGTTGTCGCGTTTCCGTGTTCAACTTCAGGAAATTTAAAGCAGCCTGAGTAGAAACGCAACCCCAAATACCGAAGCCGATATAATCGATAGGCTTTGCCATCAAAAATTGTTTCACGTCGTTTTACTTCCGTGTTCAGCTTCGGCACACAAAAAACGAACCAAATCTGTATTGTCAAAACTAATCCAATCTCGATTGCGGTCCTTTGATAAACTGGTGGAAAAATTCCGCGTTGGAGTTGAATTTTGCCAGTTTAGTTGTCAATGTTTCCATTGCTTCGTTAGGATTTCTCGATGAGAGTCCGCGTCGAATTAAAGTTGCGGCGTGCAAGCTGTCAGGCGGTAATAATTTTTCCTCGCGTCTCGTTCCCGATTGCCCGATGTCAATTGCGGGCCAAATTCGTCTTTCAGCTAACTTCCGGTCAAGTATAAGCTCCATATTGCCCGTACCTTTGAACTCTTGAAAAATCAAATCGTCCATACGGCTACCCGTCTCAATCAACGCCGTCCCAACAATCGTAAGCGAACCGCCCTCTTCAAACGCACGCGCAGTTGCAAACAATTTTTTCGGAATATCCATCGCCTTAATATCAACACCGCCGGACATTGTTCTACCGGTATTGCCAACCCATTTATTGAACGCGCGGGCTAACCTTGTAATAGAATCAAGCAACAAAAATACATCCTTGCCCATCTCCGCCAAACGACGACAACGCTCAATCACAAGTTGCGCTAACCTGACATGCGACTCAATCTCACGATCAAGACTACTAGCCACAACTTCAGCATTCACCGCACGCCTAAAATCAGTAACTTCCTCCGGTCGCTCGTCAATCAACAGAATTATAACTTTAATTCCGGGATGATTTTTAACAACCGCTTGGCTGATATGGTGCAAAAGAACCGTCTTGCCGCTACGCGGCGGCGCAACTATCAACGCACGTTGTCCCTTGCCAAGCGGAGTCAAAATATCCATAACCCGCGTCGTCAACGGTTGGGCGCCGGTTTCAAGACGAAGCCATTCTTCAGGATTGATCGGAGTCCGCTCATCAAACGGTTTGATCGACGGATAATCGTCCGGCGAAATTCCATCAACATCCAAAATATCACGAACACGCGGTCCTTGTGATTTGGTACCGGGTTGAATTATTCCCCTGATCACAACTCCTTCGCGAAAACCATACTTCTCAATCATACTACCCGGAACAAACGGATCAGTAATAATTCGAGCATAGTCATTGCAAGGCAAACGAAGAAATCCATAACCGTTCGGATGTAATTCCAAAGCTCCACTCACTTCGTAGAAACCTTCGGAATCTTCTATACCTTGTTTTGCCTTCATGTCATCGTATTTGGCTAACGTACCGACAACCCCAATATTCGGTGCTGGTCTGGCTCGACCTGTACCATTGTTGTTGGAACGGAAACGATTATTTCGACGACTATCATTAGACATTTTCTTTTGCATTTAGAAACACCTTGTTGGTGATGTTTATAAGAGTACCGTATTGGTATTTGAACCAAATGAAAAACTGTGAATTTTTCATTCGCGAATTTGCCCTAATCAGAGCAAATTCGCCGGCAAGCTCGTTTAATTTTAAGCCCGCGTCAAAATATTCATGCCGATAAATTCCACAATGAATTCGGCACGCCAATAAAGTAACAAACATACACAAGTTAAAATCTGACCCCTCAACCCTTCTAAAAGAAATGGGGTAACACAATTAAATTTACAACTCATCTCCGACGAGGAAATAAGCCAACCAAAAACCTAATACCAAAAGCCGATAGAGCGGTAGGCTTCGCCCTTGAACAATCGCTACACGTTGTTACGTTTGCGTGTTCAGCTTCGGGAATTTTAAAACAGCTTCAGCATAATACTTCAATTTCATACCAAAACACCACAGCCGCTAGGCTTCATCCTCAAACAAACGTTTCGCGTTGCCGCGATTACGTGTTCAGTTTCTGTAAATTTAAGGCAATTTCAGTATAAAACACTTATAATTTGTAAACCCAAAAAACATGAAAACATTGTTTCACCTGTTATTTGGTTTACTAATTGCGGGAAAAAACAGACCGACAAAATACAATTCACAATTGCCGATATATTCGTACAAAAATTCACTTGGCAACCTACACAACACCGCGAACCGCCATCAGCTCAATACAGCATTATCATAAATTCAAGCAACTCCAGTACTTCCCACAAAATCTCAGTTGCGCGAAGTACCGCAACTTTTGAATTCTATTTTTACACCGCAACCGTTTGGGATACAGGATTCGGTATAAATTTTTTTTGATTTTTATACTGTTCACAAATTGAATCTCCGGCAATCGCCTTTCATTTGCCCGCGAAAGGCAAACGGCAGCTATCAAAACTTAAGTGCAAACAGTCTAAAACAGTTTTTTATTTTATATATTTCTAATTGGAAATGGAAATATTGAAGAGATTACAGACAAAATGATTGTTCCGAGAACTTGAGCGTGATACCGAAACCGGTGTGGGCGATAGGCTTCGCCCTTGAACAACCGTTCCACGTTGTTGCGTTTGTGTGTTCAGCTTCGGGAATTTTAAAACAACCTGAGTAGAACGGTATAAAATTGTCAAGATCTGAAATATGTTCGGTAGTAAGTGAATAAAATTTTTCAATTTTGAGTGTTGTCGTCTATTCATTAGCGGTCTAATTCAATTGCAGAATGAGCATATTGAGCGGGTTGAAATGGCTTGAATCCAATTCCACGTATCCTGTATTATCAGCACTTTTGTTTGCGGGCTTGCGATTTTTTCTGATTTCTGCAACAAAAGCCGAAATTAACGGTAGGATTCATCCTGAAATGAACACATTTTGTTTAATAAATTATCGCGTTAAATTTCAGGAATTTCGTGGCAGTTTTACGCCGTTAATCTTCATTATATTTTTCACGAATCGATTCGCCATGAATATTTTTAATGTTAAGATCAAAAACATCACCTTCCACTCTGGTTATCGATTTCTCGTTGAAATCAAGCCAAAATGAAAATCTGGCATCTTGAATTTGCAACCGCTCTTTCCACATTTGCCTTCCCACTTCGGTACCAGAAGAAAGTAATTTTTTTGATATTTCCATATCAACACGAAATATACCATCTTTCTTTTCCGCACTAACATTTTTAAGTTCTACCTCTACAATTCCATCAAATAAGCGGACTTTAAAAATTGGTCGTAAGTGAACTAGCCAATATAAGTGGCTATCTTGCTTGAATCTGGGATAGTATTTTTGCACCAATTTGTCCAGTTTATCGTCTGAAATGCTGAAATCATCCCTGAACGAGGTATTATCTATATGGCTATCATAGAGTTTAAAGACTGCCTGAGCATGTACCAGAGACCAAATTTCGCCCTTGATTTTCAAAAAACGGTACCCTATTACATTTTCCCTTGCGTATGGTCCTATCCAGCTCTTATTCGCATCCTTGTTGATCATGATTGCTAATTTGAATTTTATCTTGGATCGGGTCCCATGTCTCTCAAAGTCGGCACTGTGTAACGTCATATTCTGAGTCTTCCCGTTATCACAAAGTACCGGTACAGTT
>JAIRWK010000114.1 GCA_031268995.1 Planctomycetaceae bacterium | reverse complement strand
CGACGATTGCGGTCAACACCGGTGCTTCGGTTGGGGCGGGCAATGGTTCGTAGGCGTGCGGGTGTCGCGGGCGAAGTCCCAGAGTAGAAAAAAACAATGAAAATTTGTAACTATTCAGTCAATAGAATTTTTATCAACCACAGAGAACACAGAGGTGAATTTTAAATACGAAGATATACGAAAGAGTTGAAAATGAAATTTTCGTCTATTTCATATTCAAAAAAATTATCTCTGTGAACTCTGTGCTCTCTGTGGTTATTTAAAGGCAACTGAATAGTTACAAAATTTTTTTTCGTATATTTCTTTTCTTTCGTGGTCAAAAAATCTATCTCTGTGAACTTTGTGTTCTCTGTGGTTGATAAAAATTCCATCAACTGAATAGTTACAATCTCTTGACCTAATCCACAAAATTTTGTGCTATAGAAGGGGAACGAATTCGCCATCCATTCGGTTAATTAGTAAGCGAATTATTCTCAATTCTGTTTTTTCCGCAGTGAGCGACACACGCCCGTCTGCGTACACCGAATTTACTCCGCCCGGATGCGCACTACGCAAATCGTGAAATTGGTACATACCCGCAGTTCCAAATGGATTCGATGATGTTGCACTTTTGGGAAACGGTCTATAAGGTTTCTGATTGATCGGAGATGCTATATCTGTAACGGTAGTTACACCTGAAGCAGTAGTAACATTTTGTTGCTTCCATACCAGCACATTGTAATGGTGTCCCCAATGACTCAAAAACGAAGCACAATCTTCGGAGAACATGATCGTATTTGATGCACCGTCTCCAATCTTTTCGAAAGTAATATACCTCCCGCCATTATCATTATTTCGTCCTTGTAATGCCGGCATGCAGCCGTTACACGCACAGGATTCCGTGCAGCCTGCACCATGTCCGGTTATGGAGCCGCCTGTGTAAAGGGAGGTACGCAAGTTATTGTAGTTGGTGGTTCCGTCGGCTGAATCTTTGACCGCTCCGTGAACGGCAACATAATGAGTCCGTCCTCCTGCATGTAAACCACCGCTATTAAACCCCATTTTTTCACGAGTGAACTTAAAAGCTGATTGTGTAGCTGTACTTGTGCCGTAAAGAGTTCTTAGTGGATAGGCTGTCTTATCATATTCCGGCTCTCCGGCAGACGGACATAAGTAATGAGGAATGACGGTTTCTGACAAATCTCTATTTGTTGCGGCAAGTAGTCCGTTTACTCCGGCTTTATCAAAGGAACCCCAAAGTGTCGTCATTTCCATATACGGCATAATCAATAATCCCCATGCGGGAGTTTGATCCCTGCCGCAAGTAGTACTAACATCTATGTCGCCGCCGGGGATAAGTCGACCAAGTGCATCGTGAGCAGTGTGTTGTGCTAATCCGAGTTGTTTCAGATTATTTGTGCATTTTATCCGTCGTGCTGCTTCTTTTGCCGCTTGTACTGCGGGCAAAAGTAAGCCGATCAACAGACCGATAATGGCAATAACAACAAGTAACTCAACAAGCGTGAAACCAATTTGTCTTCTTTTTGACATTGTGTAAATAACTTTCCTTTCTAGCCGGAAAATAATCCCAACAACTCAAAAAATCAGATTGCAACGCGACCCTTCGCCGAAACAATACCAAATTGTTAATGGGCGTACTGATAGCGCAAGCTGACAGGTTGTGGAATCAGATTTTCCGGTTTCTATCTTTTAGTTGTTTCTGTCGTCAATCGCTCAAGAAACAAAAAAACGACATCGGTAGGTCTTCTGGCTTTCGGCTTAAAAACATCTACCTTCTCGTCCTTAACGTCAGGACAATGGTATTAAGAAAAGATGTTTTTGATTATTTTGATCTAATCAACCGATTACAGCGGCGATGACCGCTCCAGATTTACGAAAAGAGTTAAAAAACTTATTTTGTTCACTGGATTCCCTGTTTGTGTTACCGCGTGAATTGGGTAACGACACCGACACCAAACGAGTCGCCATTCTAACACACAAAAACCAACCGTCAACCCGCCCCAATCAAGAAGGGATTTTTAACACAAAACACACAAAAAGAGAATCGCTATACCGGCTACGGCATAATTGCGGCGAATACCCATACTTGACAAAATGGTGTGCTGGGATACAATTCGCCCCCTGTTGTGTTTTTGATTGCAGCATGGGCAATAGACGTGGGATTGCAATCGAAAGTAATTTAACTGTAGATACTAAAGGAATTAAAAAATGTCCGAACGCAAGAAAGAAATTCGCCGCCGTCGAAAAAGACGCGCTAACTACGCCGCATTGAAACAAAAAATCGCCAAGGCTGACGGTAAACTAGATACACAAACAAAACAAAAATACGCTGAAAAATTGCGCAGAATGTCACCGGGTGCCGATGTTGTCATCAAAGCATTGGGATTAAATTAATTCCCAAATTGTTGTTGTGAATTTTTGGTATTTAAGCACGCAGAGAACGCAGATGTTGGAGATTTACGCAGAGGGATAAAATCTGCGAATGTCTGTTCGTCTCCGTGTTGTCTGTGTGTGTAATGTAGAGTTTGTTTCTTTGGCACAAATCATTTAGCGTCTCATCGTTTATCGCGTAGAAATTGATCTGTATGGGCGGTGGGTTTCGTCCTTGAACAACCGTTTCACGTTGTTGTGTTTGCGTGTTCAACTTCGTGAAATTTAAAGTAGCTTGAGTATACCGTAGCCGGTAGGGCGGTGGGTTTCGCCCTTGAGCAACCGCTTCATGTTGTTGCGTTTGCGTGTTCCGCTTCGGGAATTTCAAAACAGCTTGAGTATATAATGCGTGAAAAACTTGCCAAATGTGCCTTTCAACTTTTTTCGTCACACGGCTTCAAAAACGTCAATCTCGATATGGTGTGTAGCAAAGCCGGTGTTACTAAAGGGTCGTTGTATTGGCATTATAAATCGAAGCGTGAATTGGTTCTTGCCGCTTGTAGTCATTATTATGAGCGTTGGCATAGAGACGTAGAGAAGGCGCGGCAACTCCGCACTACGCCAATTGATCAACTGGGAGAGGTAATTAGAACGTCAACGAAAAGTTGTCTTTTTGACAAAAAGAGTCGTCTTTTTTCTGCTGAATTATTTGTTCTGGCGTTGCATGATGATAAGGTTCGTCGTGGTTGGTGTGTTTTTTCCGAATCGGTGCGTGATGTTTATGTTTCGCTGATTGATGCGGTTGTTGAAGAGGGCAACTATGAGATTTCTACGCCAAAACAGAACGCTGACTGGCTTCTTTCCGCAATGGAAGGAATCAAACAACGAGCTATTTTTGAACCGGAGATTTGCGATCCGGCTCATCTTGAAAGCAATGTTTAGGTGTTGTTTTTAATTGCTGTCGGCAAATATCCGTTGCCCTTAACCGCCAAGTAATGTCGAAACCGATATAAGCGGCAGGCTTCGGTATAGTTTCGAGAAATTTAGAGTTGCTTGAGTATAATAATGTCCAAAAATACATCCAAACAAACACGTTGGCACGCTTCGCAGGAATCGGACGAGTTGGTATTTGCGGTTTGTGATCGCTATTTTAAGCAACTCGGATTAAGCTCGCAGACGGACGACGGAGAAAAACGTCAACGCGGAGCGGCTACTGCGGTTGCCGAATGGATTAGACGCGAGCGAAATAGGCGTGATATTACGCGGGAAAAGATTTATCCGATTTTTTGGGAAGCGTGCAATCGCGGATTTTTGTTGTTGCAACCGCCTACGGAAAAGAAATTGACGTGCAAGTTACGCAGTACTTTTCATCTTGAGGACTATTCGGGCGAGGTTATAGTGGTCAACGCGAATGGTGAATCGGCGGCGAAGCATGTTACGTCAACAGCTGCTGATTTGATCATTAAATTGATTGAGGATGTCAGCGCGGCGAAGATCAAAAAATATCCTAAAAACCGCGAAAAACAAGCGGTACATCTTGGAATGGGTGCGGGTTATGCGGCAATGCTTGTGGCGCAACGTTTGGCGTTGAAGATTAAGTCCGGCGATTCTGTTCCGCAATTGGTTTTGCACGCTATCTCGACGGGCGGTTTTTTGCCGAATGAACCGCATAAAGCTCCATCTACTTATTTCACATATTTTGACCCGCATTTGACGAACATAAAATTTGTTGCGCTTTTTTCGGAAACGGTTATCGGACACGAAGACTATGAGAAGATGAAATTGAACCCCGGAATTAAAAGTTCTTTTGACAAACGCGATGAGATTGACATCATTGTAACGTCGCTTGCGGCGGCGGATCATGAGCATGGTTTGTTGGGGCGTTATTTGAAGTATTTAATTGAGGAGGGGTTAGTTGAGAAGGGGTTGTTGGACAAAATGTTTGCGGAAGGTTGGATTGGCGATGTGCAATTCAGACCGTATTCGGTCAATGCACCGTTGCCCAATGAAGTTTGTCCGGTGCGGGCGGTAACGCTTTTTGAGCTTGACGAACTTGTTAAAATGGCGTGTGAAGACAACGGTAAATACGTTGTGCTTGTCGCTGGTCCGTGCGGAGAATGCGGCGAAACCAAAAAACATGCGTTGTTACCTTTGATTGCAAATGAGAAATTGCGGTTGTGGACGCATCTTGTTACTGACATACGAACTGCGCGGGAGTTGCTTGGTGCGGATAGTTGAAATCATATCAATGAACGATATGACAATAATTTTTTGTACAAATAATCGGAAAATTAATTGGTGATTAAAATGAAAATATACATTTCGGGCGAGTATTTTGAGAGGTCGGAAGCGAAGGTGAGTGTTTTCGATCATGGTTTTTTGTATGGCGACGGCGTGTTTGAGGGAATGCGTGTTTATGGCGGCAAGGTATTTCGGTTGCGTGATCATATCGAGCGGTTGTGGGAATCGGCGAAGGGGATTGCGTTGGAGATTCCGATTGACGCGGGCAATATGGAAAAGGCGATCAATGATACGCTTTCGGTAAATGAAATAAAAGACGGTTATATTCGATTGATAGTAACACGCGGCGAGGGAACGCTTGGGCTTGATCATTATCTTTGTCATGATCCGCAAATTATTATCATCGCGGACAAACTTGCGCTTTATCCGATTGAGCTTTATAATGCGGGTCTTGAGATTGTTACGGCTTCAACGATTCGCGTCAACCCGTCGATGTTGAATCCGCAAGTTAAATCGATGAATTATTTGAATAATATTCTTGCCAAAATAGAGGCGTACAAAGCCGGTTGTGTGGAGGTGTTGATGTTAAATTCACGCGGTGAGGTTGCGGAGTGTTCAGGGGACAATATTTTCATTTACAAGCATGGAGTTTTGCATACGCCGCCGCCGGAAGCGGGGATACTTGAGGGGATTACAAGGCGGGTTGTGATGGAGATTGCGACGGGTATTGGTTTGAAGGTGAAAGAGGCACCGATGACAAGACACGATGTATTCACCTCCAACGAATGCTTTTTAACCGGCAGTGCTGCTGAATTGATACCTGTTGTGAAACTTGACAGCAGAGTTATCGGCGATGGAAAACCCGGACTAATAACAAAAAAATTGCTCGCACTGTTCCAAGAAGAAACCAAAAAGTAAATCACAGGGAATTTCTAAAATTAATTTCTCATGTTACGCACGATATGGAAATGATGGTGATTATTCCGTTGATTGATAGAAAAAAGGTAAAACATTGTTCGCGTCCCGTTAGGGACGGAATATGAGGATATTTCAAACGGTTTAAATTGTAATTAC
>JAIRWK010000028.1 GCA_031268995.1 Planctomycetaceae bacterium | reverse complement strand
ATATTGGTCATCAATAATCAGATTGCGTCGAATTTATATTCGTTCAACTTTTATGATCGGCGAATGAAGTCTTCCTCCGAGAAAATCGAGATGAAGTTTTATTTTTGTTTCCGCTTTTTTGGCAATACACATATTCTTGGTTTTGCGCAAGGGCAAGAAATTTTCAACGGATTACTTATCAGTTGGTTTGGGGTTTGAAAGATGTTTATTATGAAAAGTTATGAAAAATTGGTAAAAGTTTACGTCTAAAAATGGGCAGTGAAAAGATGTTTTGCATCTTTTGGGTGCATTTTGACGATTTGTAAATCTTGCGTGGTTAAAGAGTTAATTGCCCCCTCTGGGGCTCGAACCCAGAACCTACGGATTAAGAGTCCGTTGCTCTACCAATTGAGCTAAAGGGGCGAAATATGCTGTATATACCCAAGCTGCATACACCCAAGTTGTTTAAAATTCCTGAAGCTGGATACACAATCGTAACAACGTGAAACAGTTGTTCAAGGGCGAAGCCTAACGATTTCTAAGTCACTTCAGTATATCATAACATCATAGCCGCACAAAGGGGGGGAATAGGGCTTGCTAACTTGAAAATTATAACCTATACTTTGATGCCCAATTTGTCGCCGCTCACGTGGAAAAATAATTTTCCGAACTTACACACGAATACCGAAACCGATACAGATAATATGTTGCGTCCATGAACGACCGCTTCGCGTTGTTGCGATTGCTTATTCGACTTCGGGAATTTTAAACCAGCTTGAATATACCCTAATTGGTGTCGGTGGCTTTGCTCTTGAATAACCGTTTTGTGTCCTTACGATTGTATTCAGTTGCAGAACTTTTAAAGTACATTCAAGTTACTTTAAAATTCATGTGGCTGAACACGCAATTGCAACAACGTGAAGCGGTTGTTTGTGGGCAAAGCCTACCGCCCGTACCGGTGTCGGTATAAAAAACAAAATGCGAGTATGAAAGATATTGCCGTTTCAGAACAATTATTACAAATGATCAATGAGCCGCTTGCGATTATCGATCCGCAAAGTGGTGTATTGCTTTGGAAAAATGCCGCTTTTGACATGTGGTTGCAACACGCTGTCAAATTACCGGAAACGCAATTTATTGCCGAAATTGCCCGTAACAACCGCGAGACATTGGTTCGTCTAACGCAAAATCAACAACAAAATGCCGCAAATAATAATTGTTACAATAATTCAACCGAATCCAATTTGGGGCAAAAAATGCTTGTATTGGATTTACCCGAATGGCAAGGCAATATAACGGTGACTCCTATTACTTGGGGCAATGAAGTTGCGGTGGCTATTCTTTTTCAGAACAAATTGGACAACACCTCTGCCGCCGAAAAATATAACCGCGATGAATTTCTACGCAGGCAAAATCAGGCTTTGATCGAGTTGAGCAAAGACCCAATTCTTACAAGCGGCGACTTTAACGAAGCCGCAAAACGTGTTGCAAAAATTACTGCGATGGTTCTCAATGCGGCGCGTGTTGGTGTGTGGTTGCTGAAGCCGGACAATCTTGTGAATATAGCGATGTATGTATTGGCAACAGACGAGTTTTCGGTTGATCCGCCATTTGATGCCTACGCTTATCCTAATTATATTCGGCTATTGAAATCCGAGCGTAGTATCTCAATTCCTGACACCGAGACGGATATAATTTTGCCCGGTATTGCTGAGGGTTATGCGTTGGGCGGGATTCGTGCGCTTTTGGATACGCCGATTCGTGTCAACGGTGAAATTGCGGGTACGGTTTGTACAGAACATGCGGGTCAATCGCGAATATGGACGTTGGACGAGACTGCGTTTGCTGCATCTGTTGCGGATTTTTGTGTTATTGCGATTGAGGCTACAAAACGCCGCGAAAGTCAACGCCGCATGGAAACATTGATTTCAAATTTGCCCGGAATGGCGTTTCGGTGCAAAAATAATTCGCCCGAATTTACGATGGAATTTGTGAGCGACGGTTTAACAACTATAACCGGCTACGATCCCGATGATCTAATAGACAACAAACGAATGTCATTTTTTGATCTCGTGCATCCTGATGATCGCGGTATTCTTCTTGCGGACAACGATAACACGCTTACAGTTGGTCGTCCGTTGGAGACAACGTATAGATTTGTTCACAAAGACGGCAGTATTCGTTGGGTTTGGGAGCGTTCGGTGGTTGTTGAGGTTGATCCGGCGAATCCGAATTATAGTGTTTCGGAGGGGTTTGTTACTGACATTACGGAGCGTCGGCGGCTGGAGAATGCGGAGTTAGCATCGCGGGCAAAAAGTGAATTTTTGGCGAACATGTCGCATGAAATTCGGACTCCAATGAATGGTGTTATTGGGCTTGCCGATTTACTTGCCAAGACATCGTTATCGCCGCTTCAATTGCAGTACGTTGAAACAATTCAACAAAGCGCAACATCGCTGTTGTCCGTAATAAATGACGTTCTGGATTTCTCGAAAATAGAAGCGAAAAAATTAGTGCTTGAGCAAATTGAATTCGATCCGGGCAAATTGATTGAGGATATTTGCGACGCGATTGCGGTGCAAGCTCACGGCAAATTATTAACGTTGACATTGATAATTGATCCGTTATTTCCGCCGGTTTTAGTTGGTGATGGAGCTCGTGTTCGTCAAATTTTGGTCAACCTATTAAGCAACGCGGTCAAATTTACATCTGAAGGCGGAATACTTGTCGAGGCGAATTTGATTTCGATTGAGGACAATAAGTGTACGATATTTATATCGGTCAATGATTCGGGCATAGGAATTCCGCAAGAAAAGTTGGCATTGCTTTTTGATCCGTTTTCTCAAGCGGACACGTCAACAACGCGGCGATATGGCGGCACGGGGTTGGGATTATCGATTAGCAAGCAACTTGTTGAAATGATGTCCGGTCAAATACAAGTGGAAAGCCGTCCCAATGACGGTTCAACTTTCTCATTTTCTATAACGCTTGATTTGCCGAAATCCAATTCGCGAGCTCAAGTTGTAACTGATGATTTGTCGCAACTTTTGGCGGGGCGTTCTGTTTTAATTTTCGACAAACATCAGTTAACGCAAAAGTCGCTTAATGTAATTTTGGGCAGTTGGGGTGCGGAGATTTGTGCGGCTAACGATCTTGAATCGTTTATTGATTTGATACGCAATCGAGTTGATGCGGACAAGGTGTTTGATTGGGTGATTGTGGATATTGACGATTTGCGTAATGAGGTTGTCGGTGCGATTTTGCGATTTCCAGACAACGAGTTATACAGGGCGATTCGTTATACGCCGATGTTTTCTCTTGGGCGCGCGGTTGATTTGGGCGAGGTTCATTTGCCGAACAGTGTTGAGTTTTTGACGAAGCCGGTACGTAAATCAAATGTTTTGGGCGTGGCGCGAAAAGTTATTCCAAGCATAAATAAACAATCTGCGGATATGGAAAATATTGACGGACGGGTTGATGAATTGACATCGTTGAAGATTCTTTTGGTAGATGATGTGAAGGTGAATATTATGGTTGCGAGTGCGTTATTGACTTCTTTTGGGCATAATGTTTTTTCGGTGATGAATGGTGTAGATGCGTTGCGGGCGTTACGGGAGCGGGATTTTGACATGGTGTTTATGGATTGTCAAATGCCGGAGATGGACGGTTATCAATGCGCAACATTTATTCGTTCAACAGATTCAGGAGTGCGCGATTCAAGTGTTCCAATTATTGCAATGACGGCGCATGCGATGAGTGGGGATCGTGAAAAATGTCTTGCTTCTGGTATGGACGATTATGTTTCAAAACCGGTTTCGCTAGAGATGGTGCGTGCCGCCATCGAAAGATGGAAAGGAAAAAAAAGCAATAGACAACTATAATACTGAAATTCCGTACAATATACCGTAACCGGTATACTCAAGCTGTTTTAAAATTCCTAAAGCTGGACACGCAAGCGTAACAACATGAAGCGGTTGTTCAAGGGCGAGGTCTATCGCCTTACCGGCTACGGTATAGGCGATAGGCTTCGGTATAATTTATGGAAATTTTTTGTTGAACTGCGAACGATAACGCCACAACTTTCTGTATGTCATTTCCTTGTCAAATAGAATAAGACCGTGCATATCACGCCAAACTACACCAAACACGCAATCCCTCACCAAAGGAATCCAAACATTCTTATCTTTTGAATTATTCACAAATGTAACAAGATTGTCGAATGCTTGTTGCTCTTTAGCTGTATTTTCCGCATAACGAATATCAACCAAAAATTTACGAAGTTGAATAAACTCCTTCATGTTTGGTGATAATTCCGAATCCGGCAACTTGAGCAGTTCCACCGCAAGTTCGTCTGTACGTTTAATTCTGCTATCTACTTCGGGAGTTCGTGTTTTAATGGATTCATAAAGTCTATGATATTCGTGATACTCTTTCGATTGATCTGTAGTTTTTGAGTTTGTTGGATTCGCTTCGGGTATTGTTAGAGCAGTTTTCCTTGCTGCCCCCACTCTTACAAAAATTTCACTCGATTCCCAAATACCAATCGGCAATTCTGCATACCATTCACGTAATAATTTTAGCACTGCATCTGAGCGAAGTTTAACACGTATTTTACCATTTGAAATTATCTTATTTTTTTCAACAAAATATTTTTTCGTAAATTGATTTAGAAAATGATCAGGAATACCATCGGTATTATCTAACCATCTAATTGACATTGTTGAGCTGAAATCAAAGCTCGTCCCGTCTGTTTTTATACCGGAGCCGGTATGGGCGATAGGCTTCGCCCATGAACAACCGCTTCGCGATGCTACGCTTGCGTGTCCAGCTTCAGGAATTTCAAAACAGCTTGAGTATATTGCATCTGTGATGTCATTAATGTCTCTATCATTTTTTACGCCAAGTACGGGCAACCAATACATATTGAACAACACTTGTTTTTGTGATTTAGATTCAATCAAAACTGTTGTTGTTTCGGGTAAAGAGCTTTTAGCTATCCCCACTATACCGGGGTACAATTTTGCCGAGACACGATCTGGACTTAACCAACGATAATAAATCTTGTCGTCTAACCGTAATTCCCCGCGTCCCCAACCGAAATCATGTTCTAACAGAGAAAAGTTACAGGCAATAGGAGTATTACCTTCATTGCGTAATGATAATGAAACAAAAAAAGCATCACCATAATAAATCTCTTTCGGATAAATATCAACTTTACCTGTTAATGGTACCTTATCCGAAACAGTAGCAGTATCAAAAGGATTTCGCAGACGAATATCAACTATATTTTTTTCTGGTACACCACCTGAATTCGCCACGATACCTTGCCGTTTTTCATTTTCATCGGCAACCAATTGCACCCGAAAAAACATTGCAAACAATACAGCTAATAAAAAAAGCTGTACGATTTTTATTTTTATAGTGTTCATTTTAGATAAATTAGGTTAAAACTCTTAACCAATTCACAATACAACCAATAGAGGTTCTTGTATGAGTCGCACTTTCCTAAAAAAATACTTCCATTTTATTTTTAACCTCATCGAGCCAAAATCAGTTTTCTATCTTCAAAATTGCCGAAGATAGAAAACTGTAAAACAAAAATCATTTCTTGTCTTTAAACAACTGGATTGTCTCGTAGAGTTTTCTACAATTAGGCAAGGTTGTATCTCGGAAGGAGTAGTTGTTTACCATTACGATTCGTTGGATTGGATTCATTTTTTCAAGCCAAGTTTTTAACTCGTCAAGAACCTTGTCATCACCTGTCACACAATATTGTACACAAATTCTCGTCCAA
>JAIRWK010000416.1 GCA_031268995.1 Planctomycetaceae bacterium | reverse complement strand
ACCTCAAAACAGGACTTTTTGTGTAAAAATGCCCTAAAAATAGCCGAAAGCGGTTAGGTTTGGGTTGAATAGGGAAACTAGAGCAAGGCTGGATTTGGGCTCTGCGTAACATGAGTTAGAACATTATTTGTGAACGCCCCAAATCGTAGGGGTAACCGCAGGGGTTGCCCATATATTTCGCAACGAAATGATTGTGCTGAAGTTGTATTACACTTAACCTTTAACCATTGGTATTGCAATGAAAAAAAGTATCGCTTTATACTCAAGCTGTTTTGAAATTCCTGAAGCTGAACACGCAAGCGTAGCATCGCGAAGCGGTTGTTCAAGGGCAAAGCCTATCGCCCATACCGGCTTCGGTATAATTGTTTTTTTTATCTTGGGTTTTGCTTGCGAGACACAGGCTCAAGTTGATAGAAATTATGGGTTGGGACAACGTCCTGAAACATTGCAAAGTCTTGCTCAACAATTTGTTGCTCCGAATGATGAATATAAACCACACGCTTGGTGGCATTGGCTCGGTTCAAATTTCTCTAAAGAAGGTATGACCAAAGACTTGCAAGCAATGAAAGCGTCCGGTATCGGCGGAGTTGTGATATTTAACGCGCCGTCTTGGCTCGATCCTGAAAAAAATCCTTGGCAGCACCAAACTTATCGTAGTGCAGCATATTGGGATGCGTTGAAACACGCACTTGCTGAAGCTAAAAAATTGAACATGACCGTCGGCATTCATAATACTGCGGGTTGGTCAACAACCGGCGGTACTTGGATTTCGCCCGAAGATGGAATGCAAGCAATAACTTACAACAAAACCTCCATCACCGGCGAAAAACAAATCAAAATCACTATCCCAAATCCCAAAGCAGATGATGCCAAAAGATCAAAATATTTCAAAGATGTCGCTCTTGTCGCCGTTCCCGTGCGCGAAAATGTTACCGCCGATGAAGTTATCGATATTTCAAAATACATGAACGAAAACGGAAACTTGGACTGGCAAGCCCCAAAAGGCGAATGGATAATTTACCGCGTAGGACATTATCCGACGTTGACCCACTCACACCCAACGCCGGAAGATGTTGCGGAGTCGTGTCTTGAAGCGGACAAAATGAATCTCGCCGTTACCGTTAAACATTGGCAAAACGTTCTAAATCCTCTGAAAAATCAATTTGCAAATTATATTGGGACAACTTTTAAGTACATTTGGATAGACAGTTACGAAGCCGGAGACCAAACTTGGTCGCCAAATTTCCGCAATGATTTTATCCGATTGAAAGGTTACGATCCGGTTTTGCAAATAGCTTTAGCGGATATTCGCGGCAATAGCTTGTTCAACCCAGACCCAAGACGGCACGGTTTCCGTAACCCAAATGAAAAAAACGCCAACGAAACCAATATCTTTTTGCGTGATCACGCCGAAGTAGTAAATCGCTTGTTTATGAGTTGCTGGCAAATCGGAAAAGAAATGGTCAACAACGCCGGTTTTGTTTTATGTTGGGAACCGTATTGTAGTTGGGGCGGCGGTCCTTTCAATATGAGTGAAGGTGTTGCGATTGCCGATATTCCCGTAACTGAATTTTGGGTACACAGCGGCGACGTTTTCGGCGGCGATGCAATTGCTAAAGCCGCCGCAGCTAACGGAAAACGTATCATCGGCGCAGAAGCATTTACCGGCATGGAAGCAACTTGCAAATTTACCGAAACGCCTTATATGTTAAAACGTTCCGCCGACATGGGATACTCTTACGGTGTCAATTTGTACTTCCTCCACTCGTGGGCACACAATCCGTTCGACGATAAATATCAACCCGGTTTCAATTTCGCCCACTACGGCACACACTTTAGTCGAAATCAGACATGGCTTGAACCCGCGAAGGCTTTTTTCACTTATCTTGCCCGTTGCCAAATGCTTTTGCAACAAGGCTCTTTTGTTACCCGAACCGACAAAATGTTGCACCGTCGCACGCCCCAAGCCGAAATATTTTTTGTCCGAAATAACGAAAAAGCACAAGAAAAAACTGTCGAATTTCCCGTCGCAAACCGTGTTCCCGAATTGTGGGATGCTTACTCCGGCACAATCAAAAACACAACACAATGGAAATACGCCGACAATAAAACTTTTGTAACATTGAATTTGGAGAAAGACGAATCGGTGTTCGTCGTTTTTCCAGCGCGGAAAACAAATTATGCGAAAGTTGCGGAAACAAAATTGTCCGATGAAGTTACGGTCAGTATTGATGGAGAATGGGCAGTTAATTTCAAACCCAAAACCGAAGAAAAACCATTCCAAAAAATTTTCAATGAACTCGCCGACTTCAGCAAACAAGATGATAAATCCGTCAAATACTTTTCCGGTACCGCTGTTTACGAAAAAGTAATTTCTGCCAACGAAAACGATTTGTCGGCAAAAAAAATCGTAACGCTCGATCTCGGTCAATTGTATGATATTGCGGAGCTGGAGGTCAACGGAAAAAAAGCTGGCGTTTTGTGGTGTCCGCCTTACAAAACCAACATAACTCCGCTATTACAAAAAGGTAACAACACGTTGAAAATCTACGTAACGAATAATTGGGCAAACCGTCTCATCGGCGATGAACAATATCCCGAAGATTTTGAATGGACGGACAAAAATCAAGGATTGCGTGCGATGAAAAGTCTGCCCGAATGGTTCGTGAATAATCAACCTCGTCCGGTTAAAGAACGTAAAACGTTTATTCCTTGGTACTATTTCAATAAAAATTCACCGTTATATCCGGCGGGTTTATTGGGACCGGTGAAGTTACGGATTTTCAATGAAGAGAACGGTAATCAGGAATAAATAGGAAAATATCAGCACGCAGACGACGCAGATTGGGAAAGATATTCGCAAGATCAGAAAACAAAATCCGATCCGCGACCATCTATATACTGAAGTTACTTTCAAATTCCTGAAGCGGAACACGCAAGCGCAACAACATGAAGCGGTTATTCAAGGGCGAAGCCTATCGCCCTACCGGCTACGGTATAACAATCTGCGTTATCCGTGCGCTGATATTTTATAGGTATAAAAAAAGCCTGAATCGGTTGTTCTCTTTGAGGAATATCTCTCCGAATTCCTCAACAGATTCGCTTGAAAATAAGGGACTTGCATTCCCAAGTTCGGGTGACGACCGAAAATAAAAACGAATCTAATAAGAGCCGATTCAGGCAATGTTTCTTTATTTTTTAATTATGACGCAACCGCTATTAACCAAACCACTTCGGTATTTCAATGCGATAACACGTCGAGCAATGTTCTAAATTCTGATATTTCGCCTTCTAAATAATTTTGCCATTTTTGCGGATGCCAGATTTCGATACAAACAGCAGCACCAATTACCATTACTTCTTTGCCCGGCTCAACTGCCAAAAATTCCCTAAACCCCTCCGGCAACAAAACACGCGACCGACCCGCAAGTTGTAACTCCTTATGACGTGTCGATAATATCCGACCAAAACGTTGCAACTCCGGCATCTTTTGTTCTAAATCGCCAAGCCGAAGTTTAGTTTGAACTAAATTCACTCGCTCATCGAGTTTAGCACGCCAAATCTCCTCAGCCCAAAGCGATAAACAACCCGGACGTTCTTTGGCAATCACACATTTTCCAGATTCGGGTTGAAACACATTCTCGAATTCCGACGGAAGTGTTAAACGATAACGCTCGTCAATCTTTCTACTGTACTCACCAACAATTAACTCGCTTGTTACCGACATCACAAAACATCAATTTGACATAAGCCGTTTTGAAATTCCCGAAACCGCAAAAACAAAGAAGGCAAAAAAGGATATTTAAAAAACTTTGGAAGTTTTCGAATGCACAACACACAACTGATACTGTTCTACACGATCACTGCAAAAATTGCAATAGCCAAAAAACAGATTTTGGGTTTATTTCCCACTTTTTTTTGTCAATTAAATAAATATTGGGCAAGTTCCCCACAACTTTTGAATAGTTTACCATCGCAAAAAATCTTGACAATAGGGGGCAAAGAGTAAGACGCAGAATGTTTCGCTCAAATTCGCGGTTCTTTGTCGGCGAACGATGAATTTTCGACCGGAGTCGATTTTGGTTAACTTTACTGGTTTTTGAAAATCTCTTATTTTTAAGGGACAGAAGGGACATGAGGGACGTAAGGGACAAATCAATCATTTGATCAATATTCGTTTATTCGATATTATTAAACGAGTTGTAATTATTTATCGCCGTGCGTGTCATTGGTTGATGGGGTTTGTAGTAGACTTTACATGATTTGAGTAAATTAGAAAAACTCTTCCGGTTATTCCGCCTGTAACACTACATGTCAAGAAATCGTTTTGTTTTAGTCGAAAAGCCCCATAAGACCATAGCTGATATACTCAAACTGTTTTAAAATCCCAAAGCTGAACACGTGAACATAATAATGTAGGGCAGTTGTTCAGGAACGAAGCCAACCGTCCGTAACGGCTTCGATGTATAGGCGGTTGGTTTCGTCATTGACCAAATTTTCATGTTATTGCATTTGCGGTGTTTTGCTTCAAGACCTTTAAGTAGCTTTAGTTTAGTACAAATATATTATGATTTGCCGAAACTCGATTGTGAAAGTTTATCGCACATCTGTTGCAGGTTTACCCGAAGTATGCTCAAGCTGTTTTAAAATTTCTGAAGTTGAACACGCAAGCGTAGCATCGCGAGGCGGTTGTTCGACTTTGGGAAATTTAAAACAGCTTGGGTATATTTGTTTTGGGGTTTTGTTTTTTCTATTTTGTCTTCCGGTTTTTTTGTCCGAGATAATCGATCAAACGACTGCCGGTTCTGATTTTGCCCTCAATACCCGAATCTGCAAAGTTATAGGCAACATGAATTTGACAGCGATAGCTTCGGACAATCGGTTTAATTGGGTGGTTCGCGCTGATGAGAAAAATCGAAACGCCGTCGTTTGCATTCAAGGCGATAGAACAGATGACGCAGGCGATTTTTCCAAAGATTCGGGCAAAACTTATAACGGAATGGGAACCGGAATAATAATTGACGAAAGAGGTTACATTGTTACAAACTATCACGTTGTTGACAAAATTCGTAAAATTCAAGTAATGACGTACAATCGAGAGCAATATATTGCTCGTCTTGTAGAGCGTGATCTTGATACTGATCTTGCAATTGTCAAAATAGATACGCGGAATCCGCTGCAAACTATTCATTTTGGTCGTTCTGATGATTTGATGCCCGGTGAAAATTGCATGGCAATCGGCAACCCGTATGGTTATCCTTTTACAGTTACAGACGGCAGGATAAGTGGTTTAGGGCGTGAGGTTGAGGTGAATGATCGGCTTTTGTACAGAGAAGCAATCCAAACAAGCACGCAAATCAATCCGGGCAACTCCGGCGGTCCGCTGATAAATGTTGACGGCGAAATGATCGGTATCAACGCCGCAATTCGTCAAGGTGCTGAATGTATTGCGTTTGCGATTCCGGTTGATCAGGTTGTTGATGTTGCGGCGAAGTTGTTGGAGAATCAGGTATTGAAGTCGGTGTATCTTGGTGTCAAGGTTGAGCAGCAGAGTGTTGTGAGCAATAAGCCGCTCGGCAAACGTAACAACAAAATCGTAATCAAATCGGTTGCGCCGCGAAGTCCGGCGGCTGCGGCGGGGTTGCAAGTTGGCGATGTGGTAACGAATGTTCGCGGGTTAGCTCTTGAGAATAAGCTGGATTTTTATCGGGCGTTGTTGGATGTTCGGACAAAAGATGATTTGGCTTTCGGAATTGTCAGGGAAAATACGACAATGGACATCGCTGTAACCTTGTCTTTGCCAAACCAACGCCAAGAAAATAATTACGCAGTCAAACCAAGATACGCCAGTCCCGACGCAAATTTAGCAGTTCCCGAACCGCGAAAGGCAGATAATTATATAGTTCCAAAAAACAGAGTTAAACAAGATAATAAATCGCGCGGTTCTGTTTTGGATGATCTTGTTTGGGATACGTTGGGAATACGTTATACACCGATGCCGATTGACGAGTACAAAGGAGTTTTTGCAAAATACCTACACGATTTCCCAAACGGCGGCGTGGTCGTGGATGAAGTTCGCGAGGATTCACCGTTTGCCGAAAAGGGAGTTTCGGCGGGCGATGTGATTGTGGGAATACACGTATGGTCAATCACTTCTCAAAACGACGTACGCTTCATCGCAAGAGAATGGCAAAACCTAAAAGTACCTAACAACGAAGCCTACCTGCTACTATTCAGAGAAAAAGTTCTTTACGAAACATACATCCCAATCAAATAAGAGAATTTCTGAAAATCCTATTTGCCAAAAACAAATTATTTCAAATTCGGTCGATTTTAAGTCGATAGAAATCGACCAAATTCGAATAAAATTATCTATTAGGAGATTTACGCAGCAAATATTTTACTGCGTGAATCTCATTATCTGCGTTATACCGTAGCCGGTAGGGCGATAGGCTTCGCCTTTGAGCAACCGCTTCACGTTGTTGCGCTTGCGTGTTCAGCTTCAGGAATTTTAAAGTAACTTTAGTATATCAGCATTCCAAAACTAGAACATGGCGACTAATTTATTGCGTATTGGCTGTCTATCTAATTTTATTTGGCTATCGATTTTTGTCTGTCTTGAATTTCGTTGTTCAATATTGCGGATTTTGTCGAGTCGTAATTGATGTCTTCCGCCTGAAAAGGAAGTTGTCAACCATTTGTCAACAATTGCAAGCGTTGAACGTTCGCCCAACATGTCGCCAGACAAACACAAAATATTAGCATCATTGTGCGCACGGCTTAACTCCGCCGCAACCTCGTTATGACACGGTGCCGCGCGAACTCCGCTAAACTTATTCGCAACAACACACATACCAACACCTGTACCGCAAATCAATATTCCATAATCCGCTCTTTGCGTGCTAACTTCACGCGCAACCACGACCGCAATATCTGGATAGTCAACCGAAGCAGCTAACATCTCATCATTTGCACAAACCAACGTATAATTGTCCATCGACCGCAAATATTTCTCTATTAAATCAAACGCATCCTTTCCGCGATGATCGCACCCAAGAATCACTTTCAACCGCATTGGAATTCCTCCCTTATTCATTTCAACTCCTCTCAAATTTCGACACAATCTCCATCAATTCGCAAAACTGTTGCGAGCCGAACGCGAGCATTGTACCGCAATTGAATTTTATTACAACACCAGTTTTGGAAATACCGCAAAAAAATTTTTTCAGACCTATCTGCCAATTCTGCATAATCGAAAAATTTTCCCTAACCGCACCCCAAACCATAACCCAAAAAACCAAAAACGCAACGTCAGATTGAGTCTTTATATCGCAACCAGTAAACTGTTTTATCCCGAACGAATTGTCCTCAATCGATAAATCTACCCATCAAATTTTGACAAAAATAAACACCAATCCATAGCATAACATATTCAAGCAAAATATGTGCCAATGGATTGTTTTATTTTGTTTTTTGGAAAAATTGCAGATTTCGGTTGAGTTTCGTCGTGCATTGACAAAACATCATTGTATAAATTGTAACTTGTCTATTAAACAACAATTACAACACAACTTGAGTATAGTCATTTTTTGGTTCCGCGTTTTCCGCCGTTTAGACGAATATTTGTTCCGTCAAAATAATTAGCAGATTCACTTGCAAGAAACACCACACTTTCGGCAACTTCACACGGCTCACCCCAACGCTCCATCAACGAATCATTTTGAACCCGTCTTGTGAAATCGTCTTCTGACTTTGCACCCCAACTAGTTTTGATCCAACCCAGCGAGATTGACCTAATACGAATAAGCGGCGAAACTGTTTCCGCAAGCGAACGGGCAAAACCTTGAATCGCGCCTTTAGCCGATCCGTAAAGTTGTGCCGTTTCGCCACTCCAACCATATTCAACTCCATCCCAACCGAAAAAAAAGATTGTCCCGCCTTCTTGTTCCCGCATCAAATCACAAATCCGACGTGATACGCTTATTGTAGCAAACACATCCAACTCAAAAATAGAACGCAACCGCTCACCAAACGAACTACACGAAAATTCGGAATCCATAAGATCGGCACCAACTGCGTTTATAAGAATGTCTATCCGCGCAACTTTATTTACAACATCAGAGATAAATTTTTCAAGGTCATTTTGGTCTTGAAAATTTGCAATAAAAATTTCCGCAACCGCACCCAAAACTTCAATCTCTTTTGCCAACCGGCGCACTACATCTACGTTTTTGTTGCAATGCAGCAGAATTGTCGCTGCTCCAGATTGTGCAAACCGCCGCGCAACCGCACCGCCAATACCACCCGACGCACCCGTAATAAGCACCGTCTTACCCTCGAAACCAGTCATCGGATATACTCAAGCTGTTTTGAAATTCCCGAAACTGAACACGCAAGCGCAACAACGTGAAGCGATTGCTCAAGGGCTAAGCCTATCGCCCTACCAGCTACGGTAACAGATCAACAAATTTTAAACTGTTCAAATGCAAATTTTCGATCGCCGTCGCTCAATTGGTTACGGCTTGTCGCCGCTTGCCATTTCGCGGAAATAACTCTCGATAATATCCCGATAATGCGCCGGAAATTCACGCTCAATCTTCGACAACGCAGCTTCTCTGTCTTTCGGCGGCATGTTGCCCCAACCGCCATTCTGATCGAAATCTTTCCGATCAACATTGCCCGGTGCCTTTCCGCCAAGTATCTCAGATTCTTTTGCCGGATCATTTGATTGCAATGAATCGCTTTTTTCGCCTTCACCTTCGGACTTGGATTTTTTCGCTTGTTCTTCAACTTTCTCGATCAGTTTTTCAAGCGATTTCAAAATATCGTCTTCAGTTTCTTGTGCTTCTTTGCCCGTATCGCCTTTGCCCAAAATTCTGCGTGCGTTATCCATTTTTTTTGCAATATTTTGCGGGCTATCATCTTCTTTGCCGTCTTTCATCTCAAACTCAAGTAGCTTTGCCAACTCGACATACCGCCGCGAAACCGTATCCAATTTCTCCGCCGCCCGAAAATCTTTAAGTGCTTCCGTTCCTTCTTTGTGTTGACTTAATCCGTTATAGATAATCGCTTTGACAATAAAGAACTCGGCGGGATTGACACAATTTTCCGGTTTAATATCAGCAAAAAGCGTTTCCGCCTCGCTGTAATATCGTCCTTGCACGAGTTTTAACACAACATACATTTGGAGAGAGTTGTACAAATATTGTGTCGAACTCGATTCGCCAAGATGAATATGCAAGGGAATTTGCGGAACAACCAATTTTTGCCCGTAAGGTAACTCTTGCCACGCTATTTCATCGCAATTCCTAAGATATTCCGCAACATGTTTACTTGCCATTCGCATTGATTCGATTGTCCGCCCAAATAACTCCGCGTCTGTCGATTTCGATTCCGCGTTTGGAGCGTGTTCTTCAACTTGCGTATTTTTCGGTTCTGGTTTTACGTCCGATTCGTTTTCGGGCAAAAAATTATTCTCCCGCGCCGATTCGTCCGCAAATACTTCCCAAAGCAACAAAATATTTTGTTGAACAGAAGCGTCGGCGAAGTTAGACGATTTGAGCCAATTTTCAATTTCGCGTCGAACTTCGTTTTGGTTTGGCACTGTCCAATTTTGGACATTTTTTGAGGTTTCATAAATTTCGGTTTCGCTATTTTTTTTGCCTTCGTCGGTTTTGGCAATTCCAGCATCATCGGTCTTGTTTGGCGGACCGGTTTTTTGAGGCTCTTCGGAATAAACGCCGCCAGTTGCCAACACAACAAAGAACAAAATCAGACTCACAAATAAAGAGGCTATTGATCGCATAGCTTTACGCAAAAAAATTTTTTGGCACAATTCTTGACGCTACACAAAAACCTTATGGGCGATAGAGTTTAGTATAACGTTAATAATTTACCGTTGACATTTTAGACATCGTGTCCCTTTTACTTAATCCAAATTAAAAATCCACCGAATTTTCAAACACACCGTAACCATTATAATCACTGTTGATTCACAAACAACGACCAAACGATTCATAAAAAACATTTCCGCGTTTCCTCTGACAAAAACATCTCCCGTCCCTTGTGTCCTTTTTGTCTCTTACGTCCTTTATGTCCCATTCTTCCAAAAAAAATTCTCAAAACATCATGTCATCAAATTTACAATCTCGATGATCGTTATCATCAGAAAACTGGTAATCAAATGGCTTTTCTGCTTCAGGAATTTTCGGCAATTCTGTCAGTATTGTGCCATGCGGTTCTGTTTTAAATTTGCCGGAGTCGTCGTATGTAATAGAACAACCAGCACAAACCGGACAAACTAACAAAAACAAAAACATCAAATAATTCACCAGCGAAAATCGCATCTTCACACCTCAAATTCAGAATTTTCAAACCCCCCAACGATCATCATATTTTATTCGCAATGCAATCACGACTATACTCAAGCTGTTTTAAAATTCCTGAAGCTGAACACGCAAGCGTAGCATCGCGAAGCGGTTGTTCAAGGGCGAAGCCTACCGCCCATGCCGGCATCGGCATAACCAAATGGAATTTCTAGGGGGAACTTCCAAAAACTGCTTAAATAATACTTTGTCCATTTTTAAACCAGCACGTAGATATTACTTTTAAATTCATTAAGTTGAACACGCAAGCGTAACAACGTGAAGCGGTTGTTCAAGGGCGAAGCCTATCGCCCTACCAGCTACGGTGTAATCGCAAATCAGATTCTACTTTTTTCTGATCTTGCGAACATCTCTTTCAAACCTGCGTTGTCTGCGTGCTGATTTTTCAAACGGTTTTTATAAATTCCCTAGCAGGCTTAAATACCGATCAAATGGGGCAGGTAGGAATTGAACCCACGACCCAGGGATTATGAGTCCCTTGCTCTAACCAACTGAGCTACTGCCCCTCAAAACCACTACCGTAACCGGTATATTTATCTTCGTTTCATCATTGTGAGTCGTATTGCTTTTGATGCTTCGGCTTTTTTCTTTGCGGCGCGTTTATCGAATTCCTGTTTGCCTTTGCACAATCCCATCAACACTTTTGCTTTACCGTTTTTGAAATACATTTTGAGCGGTACAAGTGTTAAACCTTTTTCGTAAGCTCGCATTGCAAATCTTGTGATTTCTCTGCTGTGCAATAACAATTTACGGTCGCGTTTAGGTTTGTGATTAAATCTATTTGCTTCAACATATTCAGGAATATCGCAACCGACGAGCCAGACTTCACCGCGTTTTATTTTGCCGTATGAATCTGCCAAACTTGCCGTGAAGTTGCGCAAACTCTTAACTTCGCTACCAACAAGCATAATCCCGCACTCAAGCGTGTCAAGTACCGAGTACTCATGACGTGCTCGTCTATTTTCCGAGATTATGCGCTCGTTGGGCGAGTGTGATTCTTGTTTCTTTTTTTTCCTTGCACCAGTGACCATAGTCGGAACATGTTACTCAAATTCCGCATTGACACAAGTCCCCCCCACAAACTCCGCCGCAAGTTGCAATACTTTTTAGAAAATCAGCACGCAGACGACGCAGATTTGGAATAGATACTTGCAAGATCAGAAAATAAAATTTGATCCGCAATCATTATTGAGAATCTGCGCGTTATACTGGAGCTGCTATGAAATTCATCTTTTTTTGACAGGATAACAGGATATAATAAAATCCTGTATATCCTGCCAATCCTGTCAAAAAAAATAAAAACGGAATTTCATAGTGCTATGAGTATATCTGCGTGCTGATTTTCTAAGTAGACCGTGGTTATACCGTAGCCGGTAAGGCGATGGGCTTCGCCTTTGAACAACCGCTTCACGTTGTTGCGCTTGCGTGTTCAGCTCTATGAATTTTAAAGTAGCTTGAGTATAATAAAAGTTTCGCGTGGTTATAAATGTAACTTGTATTTTCTGTGTTGGTTGTTACACTGTAACCGTTTTTGTGATTTGTGGAGTTGTGGCGTTTGAATCTATTTGTGTATTCGTTTTTTTTCGGTGCAATTGTTGATCGGGAGGGCGTGTCGTGGGGCTTGATTTTGTTGACGTTATGATTTGTATTGAGGACAAATTTCTCATTGAGATTCGTGAGGGGGCGGAAAAATTAAGGGATGTGGAAGAACTTTGTGATTGGGTTGAACAAAAAATTCGTGAGAAAAACGAGGGAATCGAGTCTTTCCCAAACATATCAAAAACTGTCAGTGACTCTGTACACAAAATACTTGCAGAAAAATTCAACATTGCCGACACAACTCAAATTACAGATGATTTGTCATTGAGTCGACTTGCCGATTTTTCCGCTTCGCCGATTCCCTACAATTTTTGGCAACAATTACGAAAAATACAAAATGACGACACCGACGAATTAAAAATGATCAAATCATACATGATCTCCTGCGACTATCTTTCGGTGTTTAACACGATGTTGGCATCGGTGTTTTTATTTATTGGAATTACGTTTTGGTGTGTGATAGTATTTCCTTTGGTGTTGGGATATCATTTGTTAACTTCTTGGAGAACTGTGATAGCGTTATTTACACCGAGTATTATGTTTTTTGGAATACAGCCTATATTTAACTGGATTCAGCGCAACAAAAAATCAAAAATAACAGTCGCCGAAATCATCAATCACATTGTCAAACAAAAACATAAGCATTCAGTCCGCACAGACGGACAACCATACAGCCGTAAAGAAATCGAACAAGGTGTTTTGGAGATTCTACATGAACGGTTAAGTATAAATGGAGAGATAACATTGGACGATCGTCTTGTTGAAGATCTTGGGATGGGATAATATGCCGCAGCCAATATGGGCGGATATTTATACTCAAGCTGTTTTAAAATTCCTGAAGCTGGACACGCAAGCACAACAACGTGAAGCGGTTGTTCAGGGGCGAAGCCTATCGCCTTACCGGCTACGGTATACGTGTTATGTTTTTGTAAATAGGATTGATCTGGAGGTTTATTTATGGGACTTGATTTTGTCGAAATTATGTGCAGTATTGATGACAAATTTTTCATTGAACTTGATGAATACGACATTGATCTTATGTTTGGCAACAAAGAATATCAAAGTAAAAAATCGCGTTGGGAAATTACCCAAGAAATCAACCAGCGGCTGACGGTTCGGTTTCTCTGTGATTTGGTCGAACAAAAAATTCGGGAGAAAAATAGAGGAATCGACTTCTTTCCGAACACATTGCAAGAAGTCAGCGACTCGGCACGTGAAACGCTTGCAGAAAAATTCAATATCACCGACACAACTCAAATTACAGATGATTTGTCATTGAGTCGACTTGCCGATTTTTCCGCTTCGCCGATTCCTTGCAATTTTTGGCAACAATTACGAAAAATACAAAAGGATGACACCGACGAATTAAAAATGATCAAATCATACATCATTTCACGTGAATACATTTCGGCGTTTAAAACGTTAATGTTATCGGTTGCAATTTCGCTTGGGTTTATGTTTCTGTTGTCTTTTTTGCCAACAATGAGTTTATCAATTTGGAACGAAGATACGATTTTGGCAGTGTTGTTTGCACCGAGTGTTATTTTATTTGGACGGCGTGCTATTTTGAATTGGATTCGGCGCAACAAAAAATCAAAAATAAAAGTTACCGAAATCATCAATCACATTGTCAAACAAAAACACAAGCATTCAGTCCGCCCCGACGGACAACCTTACACACGCAAAGAAATCGAACAAGGTATTGCCGAGATTCTTTGTGATATTTTAGGCGTGAAGCCGAAAAAAATAACTCCGGATGCCCGACTAACCAAAGACTTGGGAATGAACTGATATGCTATTTAGAAATTCCAAAAAACTCATTTCCACCTAAATTTTTTGTAACCGTTTACACAGTTTGCGTTTGTGCGGTGATGGAAATTGTTTTTTAACGCGAAATACACGAAATTTCCGCGAAACAACACGAAACTATTTTTCGCGACCTTTCGTGATCTTTCGCGTGTTTCGCGTGTTTCGCGTTTAAAAATCTGTTCTGTGAACGGTTACCATTTTTTTTACCGCAAAGATGAGGAAGGCGAAAAAGGTTTTGTAGAAATTCCTTTTAATATAATGACTGAATTATCGTTGGTTTCGGAAAATTTGCTTGTGGGGTTGAATGCTTCGCAGCGTGAGGCGGTTCTTTTCAAAGATGGACCTTTACTTGTGTTGGCGGGACCGGGCAGCGGCAAGACGCGGGTTGTAACGCATCGTATTGCTGCGCTTTTGCAACAAGGCGTTTTTGCGTCTCAAATTGTTGCTCTTACTTTTACGAACAAGGCGGCGGATGAAATGAATGTCCGTTTGCAAACGCTTGCGCCGGACAAATTTGTTTGGATTAGTACGTTTCATAAATTTTGCGCGAAGTTAATTAGGAAGTACGCCGACTTCACTCCGATTGGGCAAAATTTCACAATCTATGACTCGGACGAATCCGAAAGCCTTATCAAAAATATCGTTTCGACGAACACGTTACCTGCTGGAATTAACGTACAAAAAATCGCCGCAACTATTTCCCGCGCAAAAAATAGTCTTGTTACTTATGAAGATTATGTGCCGCGACCGAACAGTCAACTTGGATTGATTGTTAGCGAGATTTATCCGCTTTATCAAAAAGAACTTGTGCGGGCGAATGCGACGGATTTTGATGATTTGTTGTTGTATGTTGCGAGATTATTATTGGGCAATCGGAGTATTTGTGAGGCGTTGGCGAATCGGTTTCGTTATATTTTGATTGACGAATATCAAGACACTAACGTCGTTCAATACATTATCGCAAAAACATTATCGTACAAAAATAGAAATCTTGCCGTAACGGGCGATCCCGATCAATCGATTTACGGTTGGCGCGGCGCGGACATTAAAAATATACTTGATTTTGAAAATGATTTTCCTGACGCGAAAGTGATTCGTTTGGAAATAAATTACCGAAGTACGCCGCAAGTGCTTGAAGTTGCGGATTCGGTTATCGTCAACAATATTTACCGAAAACCAAAAATCCTGTTGCCCAACAACCCCAACGGAAACCCAATCCGCACAAGCAAATGCTACGACCAAAACGACGAAGCCGAATCAATCGCAATAGAAATCGCAAATGAAATCAAAGCGGAAAAATGGAAGCCGTCGGATTACGCGATTTTTTATCGCACCAACGCACTTTCAAGAAGTCTCGAACATGCGTTGCGGCGTAATAGTGTGCCGTTTCAATTGATTCGCGGAGTGGAATTTTTCAAACGTAAAGAGGTCAAGGATATTATTGCGTATTTGCGTTTGGTTTATAATCCGGCGGACACGGTGTCTTTTGCGAGAGTGATAAATGAACCGGTTCGCGGAATTGGTAAAACGACTATCAAAAAAATTGCCCAACTTGCGGAAGAACAAAATTTGACAATGCTCGACGCGTCGCTCGAATTATGCAAACGCGGGACAATCAATGCAAAAACCGCATCGGCAATAAAACGTTTTATTGCAATAATTTCCAAAACATCGGAAGCGTCGGCACAAGATTGTCCGATAGCTGCGCTTATTGACATAATTTTAGTAGAGACGGGGTACAGTAATCAATTTGATGCGGAGGACGAGGAGGATTGTGTGCGGTTGCAGAATATTGACGAGTTATTATCGGAGGCGCATGAATTTGATCAGAGAGATATTGGCGAAGGAGAAAGCGGGCTGGAGAAATTTTTGGAGCAGGTATCGCTTGTGAGTGATATTGACGATTTTGAACGCGGAACGGACAAGGTGTCGTTGATGACGTTACATGCGGCGAAAGGTTTGGAGTTTTCGGTTGTTTATATTATCGGGTTGGAGGAAGGAATTTTGCCGCACGACAAAACACAAAACGATATGCAAATCGAAGAAGAACGGCGACTATTTTTCGTAGGAATAACAAGAGCAAAATACGAATTAAGATTAAGCCACGTCAACAGACGAAACTTCAGAGGAACTTTCGCAACCACAATCGCAAGCAGATTCCTATTAGAATTGCCCAAAAATAAAAACGTCCAACACCACGAATCAACACAAGAAATAAGAAACACAGAAATCATCGACCCATACGATAACATCGTACTAATCAGAGAAGAAATATAAACACAAAAAATCAGCACGCAGACAACGCAAGATTTTGGGAAAAGATATTCGCAAGATCAGATTATTTTATTTTCTGATCTTGCGAATATCTCCTCCCGCGATCTGCGTCGTCTGTGTGCTAATTTTTAACTCACTGGTAAATTCCTATAATTCTGGTTTTGTGCTCAAAATTATTTAGGTTGGGAAGACCTTTGTCTATGAAAGGGTTCCAATCACTGGATTCTGCGCTGTACGAATTCGGGAATAACATTTTGGCGTGTTGTTGCCCTGTTAAAAAATCTGTCGAGTTTGAGAGGGAATTTTTTTGCCGGTCTCTCAAGTCATTGTAGAAACTTGCTTCGGTTACTTTTGATACAGGTGAGGCAACTCTTGTTAAAATTTTCTGTTCTCCGGCTTCGACGGTATTCGCTTCAAAAAATTCTCCGGTGGGTGAACATACAGTTAAGTTATTTATTTTTATACCTAATCCGTTTGTAGCTGTTGGTTTTTGGGGGTCTGACCAATTGAAGGTTACGTTTAGTTTTTGTTGTAATTGGCTTTTGCGCAACGAAAAATACGCCGGAACACGCGGCAAAATCCAACCGCCCGACAAAACCTGATTGCCCGACGAATCAAGCTGTAACTCAACTGTACCGGAATTGCTGTCAAAAAAAGGTAACAACTCAATATCCGACGAAAATTTGATCGCACCCGGCGAAAAAGTTGAATAATAACCCACAAACCCAAACGAGGTCGCAACACCGCGCCGCTGATCCAAAACCGTACACGTCATTGAACTCGCTTGCCGCAACAAACCTTCGTTCAAAAAACTTGTCAAAAGCACAATCAAACTCGCAATAAGCGATGTCGCCGGAACCGTCCAAATCAACCATATCCTGCGGTTTATACTCTGAAGCACGAAAATATTAACAGGTCCTATCAACACCGCAAACACAATTATCAACACCAACACCAACCGTACATTCACGCCGTATTCCTTCACTACCGGCAAAACGTTGTGCATTCTTGCAGTAGTTGATTCGCCGCTGTTGTATGTGTGATAGTAGCTGTAATTGATATGTTGTGCCAAGTCTAGTCTTGAATTTTCCGCAACTGCGGCGGTATCGATAGTTTTGATAACATCGTCAAAAACACTTGCATTCTCGGCAACCTCCGTCCCTGTCCGCCCAAGCACAAACACATTGCCGCAAACGACATCTAACTTCGGATTGGAGTTTTCTTGTTTTTTAATGGGCTTCCACTCTGCCGGTACTTCCCAATCCTTGCCCAAAACTACAAGCACTCCGCCAACTTCAACATAACGCTTAATCGCAACCAAAACAGTAGGTTTGCGTGTAACCAATCCATTCCACTCATCGTTCGTTATCACCACACAATCAAACCGCGAATACGAAATCCACGCATCACTCCACTCATCAACCGGAACATTTGAAAGCCACGAATTGACCGGCTGAACGGCAATTGTCGGTGCCGGTGAAACGGTTGTTGTCGTAGTCATTGGAGTCATTGGAGTCATAGGCGTAGAGTAAGTAGAAGTGTGAGTATGAGACCCTGTTGTAGGCGGTGTTTTTGCGCTGCCGTCGTCTGGTTGTTTTGTTGTCCGTCTAAGAAAAAAATCGCGTACTGCGGCGGGAGTCTGCTGGCTGAAAAGAGCCGTCGATGGTTTAACACCTGAACCTGAACCGGTATAAGCATGAGCTCCAGAATCGTTCATGTGAATACAGGATGAACTCATTGGGTTCTGCGCCCAGCCGTCAATACGGACAATAGCCTTTTGATCTCCGCCACCGTAAAATCTTACTGGCGGTTGCAACACCCGTAACACCTCGCGACCGCCCGCCGAAACTTCAACCACATCCGTAGAATACCGCAACGTCGAAATCCCGCCCCTACCGTATATCGAAGGTTCCAAGTCTATTTTGATCTTGTGCGGTACAGTATCGCTGTTTTGGACAAGAAATCTGCATTCGGTGTAACCATGATAAGTACGCGCATTGAGCAAAGGCTCCGTCTGCTGCATTTCCGTAACAGTTATATTGCCGAATGTATCCGCAAAAACATTGCCCGCAAAAAAAACATTAAACAAAAATGCCCAAATAACTATTTTTCTCATGTAAAAATTTCTCCTAAAATTTTCATTCTTCATTTTCAACGTTACATCACAACACCAACCAAGCGGCGGCGATTATACAAAAAAGCAAATGACTGTCAACACACGACTAGTTTTATACCGTAGCCGGTAAGGCGATAGGCTTCGTCCCAGAACAACCGCTTCACGTTGTCGCGTTTGCCTAACGCTCTGCGTTGTAGGTTTATCACAGCTTCAGTATACTTTGTCCCTAATGTCCCTCGTGTCTATTTAAAAAACATTATTGTACAAAAAATCGTCATTATTCATCTTCGTGTTCGATTTTTGCGATGGCGCGTATGAATTGTCGGATTTCGGCGAAGCGGTTTTGTGGGTCTGGTTCGATGCATTTGTGGATTGCTTTGGCTAGGGTTTTGTTTATTTGTGGTCTGTATGTTGTGATTTGTTCGGGTGGCTCGCTGTGTGTCATTGCTGCGTTTGCGTTATCGCCTCGAGGCCAAGGCAACATTTTTGTACAAAGCTCATAGATCGTTACACCAAACGCAAAAATATCAAGCCGGCGGTCTGTTGGTTTACGGCGAACTAATTCCGGTGCCATGTAATTTGCGGTGCCTGTACGGTTGCCGGGTTCTTTGAATGCGGGCAAATCGGGTACAGTTAAACCAAAATCAGTTAATTTCAAAACCGTACCATCACCGGCAAAAATCAAATTGCGCGGACAAATATCGCGATGAATAAACCCCTTGTCATGCACCTCCGCAACCGCCTCCGCAACTTGACGAATATAATGCAACCGCGCATCCGCCATAAGATCTTCCTGAACAAGAAGAACACTGTTCAAACCAGAACCGCCAAGATACTCCATCACCAAATATTGCTCATTGTCAACCGTCAACCCATGCGACAATGTCTTGATAATATAAGGATGATCAAATTGAATCGCAATCTCGCCTTCCGTCGGTCGCTTGACTCCCGGAACACGGCTAACAATCGCGTTGGTCTTAACCATGTCAAGAATCTTTAACGCAACAATTTCGCCTGTTTCTTTGTCTCGTGCTTTGTAAACTTTCGACATCGTTCCCGACATCGCTGACAATTGCAACTCATACCGTTTTTTGTAATCTAATTTCGTACCGCCTAAAAATTGTTTAAAAAATCCCATTTGTCTAAACTATACTGAAGCTACTTTAAATTCCCGAAGCTGAACACGCAAACGCAAAAAACGTGAAGCGGTTGTTCAAAGGCGAAGCCTATCACCCTACCGGCTACGGTATATGAATTTTGTGATTATGATGATTAACCGAAATCCCTTTGTAGGAATTTTTAAAAACCCCATTTGCCAAAAATAAATTATTTCGAATTCGGTCGATTTTTATCGACTGTAAATCGACCGAATTCGAATAAAATTAATTTTTAGAAATTCCCCAAACGATCATTACGAAATAATCATTTTGGATTCGGCGAAACCATATTTTAACGCCAGATCGAAAAACAGTTGCAAACCGGCGCGTTCGTTATTGGTTAAGTTGTAGGTTATTGATTTTGTCAAATATGATTTTACGAGGTTACGTTTCAGGTCAAAATTGGGGTATTCGTTGTATTTTTCGTTTAGTAGCTTTTCGATATTATTTGTTGCGTGATTTCGGGCTTGTTGGCAGGCGTGTATGTATTTATCGTTTGCCCAAACCGCCTTATTACAACTCGCCCATGTTGCAAAAACAAACGGTAAACCCGTTTTCTCAAACCATAACTTGCCCAAATCATATTGGTAAATCCAATCCGGCGGCGGATTGTAACTCAATGCCTTATTGCCGATAATGACAAAAGCATCCGCCCCGCAATTGTCCGCCAAATTCACTTCGCCAAAATCCGTGTTGATATTCGCGTTGAAATAATTTCGCGCCGGTCGCAACCCGAAATAATGTAACAATAATATCTCACACATCAAAACACTACTACGCGAAGATTCATCAAGTGCCAACGTGCAAATTTTCTCTATTGGTTTTTTTGATATTAACCTCACACTGCGAACCTCGCCCGCACACGCAATACAACAATCACTCACTATCTTGCAATCCGGCAACCGCAACAACTCTGCCGACGGCAATAACGCCAAATCAACCCGACCCGCCGCCAACTCCAACCGCATCGCCGTCGGCGATAATTCCAACAACTCCGCTTCCGGTAACTCACCCAATAAAAAATGAACAAGAACCCAAGCATTGCAACGCAATCGCTGAAACACACCAACCCTAAAAGGAAAATCCCCACCGCCAATCTCAACACCCACAGTACTGTAATAATAAACAATTAAAAATCAATAGGCACCCAAACACCCAATTCACATTTTGCCCCTAGCGTTCATCACGTCCCTTTTGTTCCTTTTGTCTCTTTTGTCGCTCATGTCTCTCAAAAAATATTTTTGGACAAAAGATCAAAAAATTATTCTACGAGGAATTGCCAAAAAAATTATTTCAAATTCGGTCGATTGTCTGTCTATATACTCGAGCTGTTTTAAAATTCCTTACGGTATATTTTTTCCTTTTTCGATCCATGTTTCCAATGCTTGTTTTAGTTTTGTCGGATCGATTGGTTTGGTCAAATGGTCGTCCATGCCGGATTCTATACTTTTTTGGTAATCAACATCCATTGCGTTTGCGGTCATTGCTAGGATGGGGATTTTTGTTGCCCATGTTTTGTTGAGTTTTCTTATTTCTTTTGCTGCTGTTAGACCGTCCATTACCGGCATTTGCACGTCCATTAGGATTAGATCGAAATCGCCGCTTTTGACCGCTTCCAACGCCTCAAGTCCGTTATTTGCTATCGTCAAATCGACGTTTAACAATTTTAAAATTTCTTTTGCCACAAGTTGATTTATTTTGTTGTCCTCAACTAGAAGAATTTTTTTGCCTTCAATGATACCTTTTGTTTGTGCAATATTTTTATCTTTACTTTTATTTTTATCTTTATGATTATCGTTGGTGTTATTTGTATCAATTGTGTTTTTTGTTGTTATGTTTTCGGTGTTATTTGGTTGGAAAATTCGGTTGAAGATTTCGTTTATTGCCCGCAACGTAATCGGCTTGACCAAAAAACCGGCTAGACCAAGATCGCGTGATTGGCGTAAACATTCGCCTCGATCATAAGCTGAAATCATCAATATTCGCGGTTGTTCGTGAATGTCCGGCGAAAGCCTGATACGTCGAATGGTTTCAATTCCATCCATTCGCGGCATCTTCCAGTCAATAAGCGTCAAATCATAATGGAAATTATTTTTCGCCGCATTCAAAAGCGCATCTATCGCCGCCTCGCCCGAATCAACCGCCTCAACCCTTATCGATAACGAAACAATTAACTCGCGAATATGCTCACGCGCAACCGGATCATCATCCACTACCAATATACGCCGCTGCGAAAAATTAACCGCTTCGCCGCCGCCCAACACATTTGTAACCTTTGTAGCTTTCGTTACCTTCGCAAACGGCAACATAAACCAAAACATTGAACCTTTACTGCTTTGGCTTCGCACGCCAATCATACCGCCCATCAACTCGACTAAATTCTTGACAATCACAAGCCCAAGTCCCGTACCGCCATATTTGCGTGTTGTTGAGCCGTCTGCTTGGCTGAACGATTCGAATAAATTCGCAACTTGCTCCTCCGTCATGCCAATCCCCGTATCAAAAACCTCAAACATCAACAATATCGAATCATTGCCCGCCGAAATAATCGAATTACAATCGCCGCGAACCAATGACACCGCATCCGGCATTGGATTTTCGGACAACATTGATTGAGTTGTTTTTATTTTTGTGTAATCTGATTCGTCTCCGTTTTTGAAATACACGTCAACATTGACCGTTACGCCGCCGGTTTCTGTGAATTTTACGGCGTTGTTTACGAGGTTTGTCAAAATCTGCCGAAGCCGCGTCGGATCACCAATCAAATGATCATAAACCCGCTCTGAAACATTCGCCCGCAACGCCAACCCCTTCTCGCCCGCCTTGATCTCAACAACATCAATTATATCCCGTAACACTTCCGACAAATGAAATTGAATATTCTCCAACTCAATTTTGCCCGCTTCAATCTTGGAAAAATCAAGAATGTCGTCAATAACTTCAAGCAAATTCGTCGTCGCCGTCTGCGTCTTTAACAGATAATCACGTTGCACTGCCGTCAACTCCGTCTGTAAACAAAGATACGTCATCCCAAGTATCGCATTCATTGGAGTTCTTATTTCGTGACTCATTCGCGCAAGAAATTCACTTTTTGCGCGAGTGCCTTCTTCCGCTAAATCACGCGCAATTTTCATCGCGCGTTCGGAATTTTTCAAATCAGATATGTCAACTACCCAACATAACCACGAATCTTTGCCTTTGTATTGTATCGACTGGCAAGTTATCAAAAAATCGCGAATCAAACCGTCGGCACAATGCAATTGCACGGGATGATTTGTAGCCGACTGTTTTGCGAGCATATCCTTTTCGACAATCTCGCGCTCCGCACTGTCAACATAACAACCGTACACCGAATCGCCTATTTGCAATCCGTGCATTGCCGCAAACGGTTTGTTCTGCAACCTCAAAATTCCGCCCGTAGTAATCACAACTCCAGTCGGACTTGTCTCAAAAATACGCCTCATCAACGCTTGCTCGGCTTCAAGCGTCTCTCGCGTTTGACAACGCACTATCGCCGACGCAAGCAACATGCCCGCCGATTGTAAAATATTGACTTCCAACTCGCCCCACGTCCGCTCACGAACACAATCATCAAAACCAATAAAACCCCAAAGATCATCGTTGAACATTATCGGCGCAACGAGAATTGAAATTATTCCTTGTGGTTTGAGTTGATTTTGTTCGGCTTGCGGCATTAGCCGGACAAGATTATTAACGCATTTGCCCGCCGACAAAATACCGTGCCAAGTCGGAATCGCTTCGTCAAACGGTACGTCAACAGTATAACTGTGCAGTTGGTGCGGCGCGGCGTTAGCAGACCATTCGCAGAGTTGTGTTGTGTACAATTTATTGTCGTTACCCGTGTGATTCTTCCAAACATAAACACGGTCAACACCAGTCGCGTTGCCAAGTATCTCAAGCGTCCGCAAAACCTGTTTCGCAAAACCTTCGTCCTCGTCAAGCAGAATTTTGGCAACTTCGTTAGTTGCCGTCATCAATTTATCGCGTGTTTCAAGAGTTTCCTCAACGCCTTTGATCTTTGTAATATCTTGAATTGTACCGCACACACGAATCGGTACGCTGTCCGTGTCAACCGCAAAAGCAATTCCATGAATATGAACCCAAATCGGTAAATTGTCCAACTTCGACACCAAACGACAAATATAATCAATACTGCTGCCGCTGCCGCCGCTAAAAAACTTAGACAAATAATTACGCACCCGAATAACATCATCAGGAAAAATTTGATCAAGCCAGTTGTCAAATGTTATGCCCGATATGTCCGACTTGGAATAACCATAACGCTCAAAAAATCCCGAAACAAAACTCAATGTCCGACTCTCAATATCACAATTCCAAACGCCAATACCCGACACGCCTAATACTTTGTTAATACTAAATTGCGCATCAGCGGATATTTTGTCGGACGAATCATTTTGCGTATTTAATAACCAGGTCATAAATAAATTAGGGTTGAGGTTTACTATTGATTTTTTGAGATACCGCAGCCGGTGTCGGTATAATTATTCCTTTTTGCGGCGTTCTTTTTCGTTTTGTGCGGCGACGTAGAGCATTCTGATTTCGTGCAAAATTCCGTCAAGTTTTTCGGTTTCTTCGGTTGTCCGATTACCGTTGGTTTTGCTTTCAACCATTGCAATTGTTTCTATCAAATGTTTTGCTTGGTTCAATTTTATTTCCGTTTTTTCGCCCGTCGGGCTTGGAAACATTCCCATTGAAACCATCGCCTGCGCGGCAATACCGGAACAAAGAGCAATTAACGACGGCTCCGGCAACGGCACATCTTGCGGGATTTGATTTTCTGTTGACATGTTTTTAAGTTAAAAAGTTAAAGGGTTAAATTAAAGGTAAATGTTTACGTGGTTTATTTATCGTTTTCTTTCCGGTTCTTTTATTGGTGATTGTATGGTTTGGTCTTGGGTTTCTAGTCTTGTGTCTCCTCCTAGAATTGTTCGGGCTTTTGTTGGGGTAACGGGCAAGACTTGGCGTAATATGGTTTTGGTGCGGCGTGTGATTTTATCTGATATTTCAATACCGTCGGGCGGGATTTGGTCGGGATTAAATTCTCCGATTAGGATGGCGTGATTAGTTGCAAGAATGCCGCTCATATCGAGTGAGCGTTGGAATGTGTTGAACAATCCGATGGTTTCGTAGCCGCCGAGTTGTTCGTGGACGGACAACATTTTGACTATATACGTTGCGTCTGTGGACAAGGTATTATAATTTGAGATGTGCCGCAATGAGTCATTGTCCAACGCGGTTTTTGTCAAAAGAATATCGCTGATGTCTTGGCGTTGTGATTTTTTGTCGATGGTGATTTTCCCGTGTTCCGGCGTTTGCCCAATCGGAATAAGCCAACGTCCATAAACCAAAACCACATCCCGCATCGCCGGCAATCCCTCAAACAAAAGCTCGCCAACCGGCAAACCCTCGTCCGCTAACAAATTTGATTTCACGGTTTTGATATTTTTATTTATTCCGAACCGTTCGCCGTAGAAACTTTTGGTTGAGCGGGTTTGTATTGGGACGTTTTCGATTTTGTCGGGTTGATTTTGGTTTGCGTTATTTTTCCAGACGGTTGGGTTAATTGTTTTCGGGTTCATTCCGCCAAGACCGTTGCCCGTTAAACCTTGCCAAGAAAAAAATAATATCTCATCCTCGCCGGCAGCAACCGCTCCCGATAATTCCGGCGTATTTTTTTGTATTGCAGTGTTTTCTGTTTTGGGTTCGCGGGCAATTTCTGTTTTGGGTTCGCGGGCAACAGGAACATACTCAAGCTGTTTTGAAATTCCCGAAGCTGAACACGCAAGCGCAGCATCACGAAGCGGTTGTTCAGGGGAGAAGCCTACCGCCAATACCGGCTTCGGTATGTTGGGCAATTTATTTTTGCCGGACAAACTCAATGAATACGAAGCGTCAAGCGGACTATACAAATTGCCCCAAACCGAACTGCGAAAAACATTCTGCTCCGGCTCAACATCCACCACAACAATCTCCCGCAATATCACGCCGCTTGGTCGCCCGCACAAAACAATAAAATAACTTATCGTACAAAAAAGCAAAATCCAAAACGGAAATGTTATCCAAGTCAGCATTGGTCGCTTGAAAATTTTCCGCACAACAAACCAGTCGCCCGCACTCACCGCCAACCAATAAACCGCCAAAATCACCAAAATCAACGAGAACGGTACGATTTGTACTTCGTCGAATTTATCTGTTGCGCTTCGTATTTGACCGGAGACATCGTTGTATGCGGGTTGGATTAGGGACATATCTTGCGGTCGGGTATTTTGCCGTTCGGTGTCCCAACGCAGAATTTTTCGGACGAGCGTTGTTCTGTCCCGCCAAGTGCCAAGCGGTTTGCCGCTCAAATCGCCGCCGAAATATGTTATCGTCCCGAACCCGTGCAAGTATTGCGAAAGAACCGGCAAATCGCCGTCTTTTAGGAGAACAAGACCTTTGGGGGTTGAGATTGACGGCATCATCATGAAGTCGTCGGCGGATTCAATTTGGATTTTGCGTTTGCTTTGGACAAAAGTTTCGAGTAAATCGCCCTTGCGAATATCCGTCATTTTCTCAAATTTGCCCGCCAAAAACGGCAAAAGAGGCGAGTCCAAACCAGACTCACCTTTTTTCGCCAACAAAACCTCAGAATCACGACCCGCACAAAATAACATCCGCCCGCCCAATTTTACCCATTTATCAATCGCGGTTATTTGCGGCGATTTCGCGTGCAAATTTTTAAATTTTTCGGGTTCTGTTGTTGTCAACACAATCAAATCAACCGCTTCATAACCAAACCACTCGTCCGGTAAATCCAAAACCGACTCAACCTTGACAACAAACGGTCGCCGCTCCTCACGCAACGCCAATTCCGCTATCGCGCCTTGCAATCCAATATCTTCATTGCCGACAACCAAAATAATTTGTCGTTCATTTGGTATTGGTTTTTGGAAGATGAAATTTTCGGCGTTTTGGTTTTGTGGATTTTTATCTTTTGGGGCAAGAGAAATCGAGGTTAAAATTTTCTGGTCTGATTCAATTTTTACAACAATCGGAGCTGTATCCCGACCGGTTCTGAAATAAATTGTTGTCGAGAGATTTTTGTTCGAGTTCGGTTTTGTGTCTTGGTCAACAATTCCAGTTTGCGGTTCGTCCGCCGGTTCGGAATTTTTGTCCGCTTGTTCAGAGTTTTCGCCGGATGATTCAAAAATTTTAACAGATTGCTCAAAAATTTTGCCCGACGGTTCGGAAATTCCACCCATTCGTTTAAAAATTTTACCCGCCGGTTCAGAAATTTCGCCCGCTTGTTCAAAAATTTCGGCAACACCGATTTTTTTCCGATAAGTAACCGGCGTCCCGTCAGAATCAACAGAATCAATCAACACAAAAATATCCTTGCCCGACGCAATCACACACTCCGGCACCGAAAAATCCACAACCGCCAACGCCCAAAGCCCATTCTTGTAACAACCCTCAACACCAACCCGCACCGATTCTATTTTCCATCGCCCAACCTCCACGCCGGCATCACAACAACTCAACGCAAAAAACGCTAAACCGCCAAGAATTGCCAAAAAAATTACAAGCTGAACAAAAATTTTTCGATAAATATTTTTCATTTGGTTAATATATTGGGATATCCCGTTGTTTAAAGTGATATGCTCAAGCTGTTTTAAAATTCATGGAACTGATTACGGAAGCGCAACAACGTGAAACGGTTGTTCAATGGCGAAGCCTATCGCCTTACCGGCTGCCGTATAAAAATCCTCCGCGTTTTCGACAACACAGTGTGCATTTATACTCAAGCTGTTTTAAAATTCCTGAAGCTGCGGTAAACCTACGACGCAGAGCGTTAGGCAAGCGCAACAACGTGAAGCGGTTGTTCAAGGGCGAAGCCTATCGCCTTACCGGCTTCGGTATAGGACTCTGCGTTTTTTTGAGGGACAAAAAGGAAATTAGGAACAGAAAATTTTCCGCCAAACCCTTCTGTCCCTCATGTCCTTCGTGTTTTTTCTGTCCTTTGTGTCCCTTCTGTCCCTGATGTCCTTCGTGTTTTTTCTGTCTTTTGTGTCCCTTCTGTCCCTGATGTCCTTATTTTACAGAAAGCCCATTTTCCATTTTCACGCCTTTCGTGTCAAAAAATCCCTCACGGCGAAAGGTAAACCGAAGCCGGTATGGGGCTTTCATTCCCGAAAATGGAGCTTCCATTCTCGGAAATGAGCCGTTCATTCCCGGGAATGAGTCATTCATTCCCGGGAATGAGCCGTTCATTCCCGGGAATGAGTCATTCATTCCCGGGAATGAGTCGTTGAATGACGGGGATTATGCGGGGAAGCCCCGGGAATATGCGGTAGTTATAGGGGTATATACCGGG
>JAIRWK010000360.1 GCA_031268995.1 Planctomycetaceae bacterium | reverse complement strand
CAAATCAATAAGAGTATTAAAAATCAGCAAAGATTCAAATTGGCTGGCAACCGGCAGCGATGACATGACAGCAAGGATTTACAATTTGCGCGGTACATATCCGGGCGTAGAACAAACGGTATTGAAAGGGCATCAGTCTGGTGTGATGTCTATTGTTTTCTCGGTTGAGGGCGGTTGGATGGCAACAGGTAGTCAAGACAACACGGTACGGTTATGGAAATTGTCCGGTTCAAAAAATCCTCCCGAATCGGTTGAGTTGCGGGGTCATATTGGTTGGGTGAGTGCGTTGGCGACGGACGATTCGGGCGAGTTGTTGGTGTCGGGAAGTTTCGACAAAACAGTACGCGTTTGGAATATTCCGGCAAAAAATATTGAGCAAGCGGCAACGCGAGAACCAACAGTTATCCAAACAGAGCAAGGTCTAGTAAGACAATTATTATTGACGGGTGACGGCAAAGTATTGGTTTCGCTTGGCGGAGATTTTAGTTTGAGGTTGTGGGGAGCCGACGAGGGCGGCGGATTCAATTTGGGCAACACGTTATTGATTAGAAATCGGTTGTTGCCAATTGCCCATATCGCCATTACGCCGGATGATCGTTGGTTAATTTTCGATTACATAAACCAACAAGACGCAAAAAACAGCGGCATAAGATTGTTTCACCTACAACTCGAAGAACTACTAAAAAGCGCAGAAAACCTGTTGCCCCAATAGTCTCCTGCCCATAATACCCCCTATGGGAATTTCTAAAAATTAATTTTATTCGAATTCGGTCGATTTATGTCGATTGAATTCGACCGACTGAAAATCGACCGAATTTAGAATATACTGAATCTACTTAAAATTCCTGAAGCTGAACGCGCAAACGTAACAACGTGAAGCGGTTGTTCAAGTGCGAAGTCTATTGCCCTACCGGCTATGGTATAATTTGTTTTGGGCAAATAGTATTTTTTAGAAATTCCTCTATATCTATTCGTCTCTCGTGTCCCCGTCGTTTCATTCTGTGCGCTGAATTTCTTTTTTTGACAAAAGCGGTATTGGGGGAGTATTTGGTGAAATTTGGGTTACGGTTATTACGGTTTAGTCTGGTGGGGGGGATTGTACTAAATGGAAAAGAGGTTACACTTACGCGCTGTTTATTCGGTGGTTCTGGTGTTATTTTCGGGGCAATGTTGCAGCTGTTGTGAGTGTCGGGTTTTGTCGCAAAAATCAGGATCAAGCACGGGATGTTGTTATACGAATATTTTTTTGTGGACGAAAAAAATTTTTTTTCGGTTTTTGTTTTACAGAATTGGATTTCATAATGTAAGATAAAATTAAGGCAAATAGAATGAAATAAGCAGGTTAAGGCGAGGCTTTTGTTGGTCTGTAACCTAATTGATACGGCTTTATCTGGCGGTGGGGGGTTTTCTTTTTTAAAATTCCTATTGACTTGCGAGGGGCGGTTTGTATAATCTCCGCCCTATTGTATGGTTGGTTGGCTGAAGCTGGGCGTACTTGCTTTATTGGGTGGGTATTGAATCTTTTCTGAAAATACATTTTCCTTATTCAAGGTGTATATTGTCTGGTCTTTATGCCGAAACCTACTTTCCGTAGCGGTTGTGGTGTGTTGGAGTGAAGTTTTATAGTTTTTTTGCCGAATATACCCAAGCTGTGTTTTAAAATTTCCGAAACTGGACACACATTCGCAACAACGCGGGACTATTGTTCAAGGGCGAAGCCTACCACCTGTACCGGATTCGGTGTGTACTCAAGCTACTTTAAAATTCCGAAGCTGAACACGCAAGCGTAACAATGTGAAGCGATTGTTCGTGGGCGGAGCCTAACGCCCACAACGGTTCGGTATATCGGGGAGGAATTATTTCCTCAATTACAAGTTTGTGAAAATTGAAATTCGCTGTAAGGGAGCGAAACAGAATATACTGATCGTACTTGGAATTTCGGTGATGTAGGGTTGTGAAAGCCAGCGTTCCGATAGATAAATGGGGTAGCGATTGCCAAAATTAAAGGTGCGAGCGGTTTGAAAGTTTAAGGTGAAAAAATGCAAAATGTTTTTGAAGCAATTTTAGAGACGGGGCATGATGAGGATTTTATACCGGTAGTTACGGAAGATTTTCGACCGACGGATGCACCGGCTGGTTCGCCGGCGAAGTTAGAAGTTTTAGCCGAGAGAGTTAGACGCGGCTTACCGCTTTGGCATCCAGAGGATCGGGTTGACTATGCCGGATTGACGGGGGCAGTACGTCCGCCGCACGATTGATCTCAATATGGAATACGGCTTCGCGATTAAATACAAAATCAAAAGTCTAAAACCAAGTCTCAAAATTTCTCTGATCAATCATCAGAAAATGCTAAAGTAGCTAATTTATATTCCTCAAAGCTGAACACGTAATCGCAACAACGCGAAGCGGTTATTCAAGGGCGAAGCTAATCGCCCATACCGGCTACGGCATAAAATTAGCAAACACACGTTACTTGTTCATGTCCAAACGGTTTTCGAAACCGTAAAACATGAACAAATCGTAACGAATTCTAGTTGAGATTTTTTTTGACTGGCGCATCCGGATGATATTGATATTTCCTTAATAATGTTGCGTGAACAGTTATGCTCAAGCTGTTTTAAAATTCCTGAAGCTGGACACGCAAGCGCAACAACGTAAAGCGGTTGTTCATGGGCGAAACCTACCGCCCATACCGGCTTCGGTATAATTTGTCCCTCGCGTCCCTTCTGTCACATTTGTCCCTTAAAAACACCGGACAAAAAAATAAGAAAACTCCTTGAAACTACTCTAAAATTCTCAAAGCTGAAACGACTGTTCAGTAACGAAACCTGCCGTCAATATCTGTTGCGGTATATCTTAGTGAGGACTTTAGAAAAATTGCCCTAAAAGGCTGTACAATAACGAAGTTTGAAATGGAAATTATCGGAATTTTTTAATAATTTTCAGGAATGTTGGACGAGCGAGCAATAATTGCCGATTATGGAGTCTGGTTATGTTGTTGGTTGGGTGTAGCGGAGTGTTTGTCGTGTGGTGCGGCGGGGCGTGTTTTGTTTGGGCAATGTATATTAAAGTTGTTCCAAATTTCACGAAGCCGAACATGTCAATCTCAGCAACGCGATACGGCTATTTGATATTTTCCGTAATGATTTCGGCGTTGTGTTATGCTCATTTTTTTAATGTTTTGTAAATTATTCGTGCTTTAAGTTTCGTAAATTTTAAAGTGTACCGAAGCTGGTATGAGTGGTAGATTTTGCCCCTTGAACAACCGCTTTACGTTGTTGCGTTTGTCTAACGCTCTGCGTTGCAGGTTTACCGTAGCTTCGGGAATTTTTAAAATCTTATACTCAAGCTGTTTTAAAATCCTTGAAGCTGGACACGCAAGCGCAACAACGTGAAGCGGTTGTTCTGGGGCGGAGCCTATCGCCTTACCGGCTACGGTATCAGTTTGTGAAGTTAATGAGTGATGTTTTTGTAAAGCGTATTTGATAGTAATGAATGTTT
>JAIRWK010000326.1 GCA_031268995.1 Planctomycetaceae bacterium | reverse complement strand
TTGCGCCGGAGGGACGTAAACAATCCGACCTCTCAAGTATGATGTTGACTTTTTTTAGTAATTACATGGCAAGACCTGAAATGGCTACTGTTTTCGTTGACGTAAAGGAAGGAGTAAGGTTGCCCGATAATCCTCACATAAAAGGTCATGGACTTTATGATGCTTTGCGTTTAGAATCAGAGAAAACAGAAGAAAAGTTACACTATTACTCGCAAGAAACCGGAATGTTTGAGCTGGAAACAATACGTAAAATTAATACATCGGAAATTGGTTACCAATGTTTAGAATATGCTTCTGTCTCTGGAGTGTGGATACCCACTAGAGATGACGCATACGATTCTAATGGGATGACTATGATTGTTCATAAATATAAAAATATCAATGTTAAACTAAATTCTTAACTTCGACATAAAAAATCACAAAGACTACTTAAAATGGATGAACTCAAAGAACTACTTGAATCTGATCATATTGAACTTTCGTTGGTTAGTATGCGCGGAGGTACTAGTGAATCATGTGTGGACAATATAAACTGTTTCGCACTTTCAACCTGTTCAGGTAGTAACCTCTGTTCCCGTAATGCTTGTGGATCATTAGCAGGAAAATGCGGAGCAAATCCAGCATGTGGCGGGATTGCTTGTGAACAAAAAGGGTGTGGACGTTCGGCTTGTGTCAACGGCGCGGATAGAGATTGCGGAGGTGTTAAAACTTGTAGCTCCGTCACCTGCTTAGGGATTTCATGTGTTACTGACTCATGTTCGAATAACACAGACAAAGTGCCGTGAGTGTCCGTTAAGAACGCGTTATAGAATTTTATTTCTAAGGGCATAACGTTTATTATACTCAAGTTATTTTAAATTTCCCGAAACTGAACACGGAATCGCAACAACGTGAAGCGGTTGTTCAATGGCGAAGCCTGTAGCCCATACCGGCTTCGGTATAACAACGAGAACATCGAAAAGATAAAATTTTGTAACTCGTTTTAAAATAATGAAATACAGGTTTACTTATTCATTACTAACTAATATTCTTGAAATTCAAACAATAAATTTGAGACACACCAAAATTAATACAAACAGGACGTAACCATGTATAACTGGGAAGAATTTATTACTTTGGTTGAAGATAGTACCACCAAAAAAGAGTTGTATTCACTCTTTTTTGCAGATGAGTCAGTTAGACAACATGAGATTTTTAATCTGCCAGATGATGTTGTCTTAGCTATCCCCGAAAATTCCTGCCTGCGAAAAGATTCAACGCAGGTTATATATTATGGTAACAGTAGATTTGATGTCTGGTGTTGTAGGTTATTGCCGCAACAGGTTGTGTGTCTCTCTCTTTTTGATGGTATTAGAACGCTTTATGAAGTGGCTGAGGTGTTTAAGTTTCTTTCTGGATGTAACCACACAGCTGCTGACTTAAAGGTACGTTATTTTCTTAGAACGATTGACGCATTAGAAACAGAAAAACTCGTCAACCTCAGTAAAAATCCAACTGCTCGGATTCAAACAATTAATGCCAAGGATTTTCTTATCAAAAACTCGAAACTTTGCTATCGACTTGACGCTCCTACTAGTCTTATTATAATGCCTACAGATAAGTGTTTGACTGATTGCGAATACTGCTATGCTTGTCGACGAACTATTCACGAAAAAAATTTGTTATCTGTCAAACGTATTTTGGAATTGGTTGACGAGGCGCACGAAATTGGGGTTATAGGAATAAACGTAGATGGTGGGGATATTTTCGCTAGAAAAGAATATCAAGAAATTTTAGAACGAATGTTGGCTTACAAAATCGAACCTAGCATCTCGACTAAGGGCTACGTCTCTAAAGAAAAATCAAAAGAATTAGCAAGAATTGGCTTGCGATGGTTACAGGTTGGTCTTGATTCCACTCGGGAAATGTGCGACAAATTAGTTCGTCGTCGTGGTTATTTTGACCGTATCGTAGAAACAATTTATAACTTAAACGATGTTGGTGTTCGTGTACGTACAAATAGTATTATCACTCGTGAGTCACTACATTTGTTGCCAGAGCTTGTTGATTTTTTGATGACATTGCCCTTAACTGATATTAAAGTTGCTCCTGCATTTCTTGGTCTTTTTCGTGGTAATGAATCAATGTTATTGACAACGTTACAAAAGCAATGGTTCCGTAGAATTATGGAAGAAAAAGAAAAACAATATCCTGACCATAAAATCAATTGGGAATGTGAAGAAGATATACTTGATGCTCCAGTAGAGCAAATTGCAGAACGGTTTAGTTCTCGTCCTTATTGCTCCAGCGGCAGAACACAAATTGTTATTACGCCTGATGGTAAGGTGGTGACATGTGAGCAATCTCCGCAGGAGGGCGAGTTTGTTTGTGGTGACGTAACCTACCAATCGATCATGGAAGTTTGGAATTCAGAAGCGTTGAAGAAATGGTATGAACCATCGAAAGAGTTGTTTATTGGAACGGTGTGTTATGATTGTGATGTATTTACAGATTGTGTTTGTGCAATGGGGCATTGTTGGTTACAAGTATTAAAAATACGTGGTCGTTTATACGATGCGCATCCATATTGTCCAAAGGGAAAAAAACCAAAACAACATTGGAATTAAATAAAATTGTGAATAATGGCAAAATGACTTTAGTACAATATTGGGAATGTAAATATACCGAAGCGGTAGCCTTCGCCATTAAGCAACCGTTTCATGTTGTTGCGATTGCGTAATCAGCTTGGTAATTTTAAAACAGTTTGGGTATAAAAGCACAATTTTGTCAATGTTCGTTTAAAAATATTTGTAAAAACAATTACAATAATTAGAAGGAATTAAAAGTGGGCGAAGTTATTTTTTCAAGTCGGGTTTTTAAGATTGTTAGGCAATTTGTGGTTGGGCGTAGCGGTAGGCATTCTGAGCGGCATATTGTGGTTCATCCGGGTGCTGTTGTCATATTGCCGGTTTTGAGTGATGGGCGTGTTGTTTTGATTCGGCAACATAGAGTTGCGGTTGAGAGCGAATTGATTGAATTGCCAGCGGGAACAATGGAACCGAAAGAAGAACCGATAATTACGGCAAGACGAGAATTGATTGAGGAAACCGGTTATTCGGCGGAGTCATTGACGCATATAATGACATTCCTCTCTTCGCCCGGATTTGTAAAAGAGGAAATGCACTTGTTCTTGGCGGAGGGTTTGATCGCAGGACCAACGGCAATGGAAGACGAAGAAAAGATAGAGACCATAATCACATCCCTCGACGACGCATTAAAAATGATTTCCAAAGGCGAAATCCGCGACGCAAAAACAATTATCGGTCTCTACTGGCTAAACAATAATCAGCCCAAAAACTAACACACGAAAAAATCTTACGCCAAAAAATAATATTATACCGAAGCCGGTATGGGCTAGCTTCGGTATAAGACATCGCCCAAAAAAATTTTTCCCCAACCCCCAAAGTGGCAATTGGTGAGTGTCTATGAGAAACTTCCCAATAACGGAAGTACGCTAGCATAAAAAAACCTAGCCCCTCCGAAACCATCCCCTTAACTTTAGGGCATTAATGGTATTTTTATTTCAGGGCGATGCCTAAATATTGTCACGGATCGGATATTTTCTGATCTTGCGAATATCCTCCAAACAATCTGCGTCGTCTGCGTGCTGATGTTTTTTACTTTTGGGCGGTTTTTTTTGTTGTCTTTTTGGTTACTTTTTTTGTTGTTTTCTTGGTGGTTTTTTTTCTTTTTGGTTTTGTCGGTGTACCTTTGGCAGCTTTTTCGGCTAGCAAATCAACAACGCGGTCAAACGTTAACTCCTCAATCGTAATGCCTTTTGGAATCGTAGCATTTGTAACGCCATCCGTAACATAGTTGCCAAAACGTCCCGCAAGCAATTTGATCGGTTTGCTCGTTACGGGCGAGTCATTGAATAACTTTAGCGGTTCATTGTTTTTGCCGGCACTTCTTGCTGTGCGGACTTTAGGTTGTGATAGCAATTGCAACGCTTGATCTAAAGTTACTTCCAACGGCGACAGATTTTCGGATAAAGACCGCGTTTCCTTGCCGCAAACGATGTACGGTCCAAATTTACCGTCTCTTGCCCAAACGGTTTCGTCGTTTTCGGGATTCTTGCCAAGATCACGCGGAAGCGACAATAGACTCAATGCAATTTCTAACGTAATCGTTTCCGGTGTCATGCCTTTGAGCAATGCCGCGTTTTGTTTATTTTCGTCATCTGGGAGACCGCGTTGAACATAGGGACCGAATCTTCCATTTTTGATAAAGATTGGTTTTTGCGATTCGGGGTCGAAGCCCAAAGGTTCTTCGCCGCGTTGTGCGTTTTCCAGAATTTCTTTTGCTCTTGTGATTGTAAGTTCGTCGGGAGGCAATTCTTCTGGCAAGTTCGCCGTTATTTCACCGTGTTGCAAATATGGACCAAATTTACCAACTCGCACAACTATTTGTTCAACTTCGTCGGTAAAAACGTTGATCGTGCAGACATCGCGGGCGTTGATTTCGCTGGTTTTATTATCAAGAAGTTGCCGCAACCCATGCCGTTTGCCGCCAAAATAAAATTCGTTTAAATAATCTAAATGTCCGCTTTCACCGCGACTTATGGCATCGAGTTGGTCTTCCATTTGGGCGGTGAAGTCGTAATTTATGAGGTCTGGCAAATGTTCTTCCATAAGCTGGTTGACCGCAAACGCAACCCACGTCGGCACTAATGCGCCGCCTTTTTTGAATACGTAATTTCTGTTTAAAATCGTTTCAATAATGGATGCGTAAGTACTTGGTCTGCCTATTCCGCGTTCCGTTAATTCTTTGGTCAACGCAGCTTCCGAATAACGTGACGGTGGCATTGTGTTATGAGATTTCGGGTCAAGATTATTGCAAGTTAGCGAATCGCCACTATTGACAAACGGCAATAATACTTCTCTATCAGCAAGTTCCGCGCTTGGATCATCCGAACCTTCAACATAAGCCCGCAAATAACCCGGAAATTCTATCGTTTTGCCGCTAACAGAAAAGAGCGCATCGTCAATCTCGACCGTTAGTTGCCTACGTTTACCGCGTGCGTCCGTCATTTGGCTTGCAACCGTTCGCTTCCAAATCAATTCATAAAGCCTAAATTCTTCACGAGTTAATTTATTTTGCAGATTTTCGGGCAATTCAAAAACGCTTCCGGCGGGTCTGATTGCTTCGTGTGCTTCTTGTGCGTTTTTGACTTTCGTTTTGTAAATTCGCGGCGATTCGGGCAAATATTCCTTGCCGTATTGTGTCAAAACCAAGTTGCGGGCGGCACTTATGGCTTCGTCGGACAAATTCGTTGAATCTGTTCGCATGTAAGTAATGTGTCCGTTTTCGTAGAGACCTTGAGCAAGGCTCATTGTTGTACGTGCGGTGAATCCAAATTTGCGGTTTGCTTCTTGCTGCAACGTGCTTGTTGTGAATGGCGCGTAAGGTCTTTCTATATAGGGTTTTTCTTCAATCGATTTAACTTTTGCGGGTTGTGTTTTCAGGCGGTTTGCAAGATTTATTGCGGAATTTTCATCAAGCAGGAGGTGTGAGCTGGTGTTGATCAATTTTCCGGTTTTAGAGTCAAAATCCTTACCGCTTGGGATTTTTTGATTTCCGACTGCGACTAGGACGGCTTGGAAGGATTTATTTGTTACGTTTTCCGCGAAGTTGCCAAGAATGTCCCAATAAGTCGCGGAATGAAACGCGATTCGTTCTTTTTCACGTTCTACGATTAGCCGTACCGCAACACTTTGGACTCTTCCCGCCGATAATTTGGGTCCTATTTTTCTCCACAATAACGGCGAGATTTCATAGCCGTAAAGTCTGTCAACGATTCGTCTTGTTTCTTGAGCTTGTACCAAATCGCTATCAATAGTTCGCGGCGAAGCGAGTGCTTCGGTGATTGCTTTTTTGGTTATTTCGTGAAAAACGAGTCGGCGAATCGGCAATTTAGGTTTCAACGTTTCGACGAGATGCCAACTTATTGCTTCCCCTTCGCGGTCTTCATCCGTCGCGAGATATAGGTCTGCGGCACCGTGAAGCAAATCGCCTAACTTTTTGACCTGCTTTCGTTTGTCGTCAGGGACAATATAAATCGGCTCAAATCTCGCGTCAACATTCACGCCAAGATTAGCCCATTTTTCCTTTTTATATTTAGCGGGGACATCTTTAGAATTTCGCGGCAAATCACGAATATGACCAATACTCGCCTCAACACGATATCCGTCACCAAGTATATGTCCAATTGTACGAGCCTTCGCCGGAGACTCAACTATAACAAGCGAATAACTTTCTTTTGATTGTGAAGAATTAGTCATAAAATTTATTACAATAAATTGACAAAAAAATTTTCCATACCGGAGCCGGTATATACTCTAGTTGTTTTAAAATTATTGAAGCAGAACACGCAAACGCAACAACGCGAAGCAATTGTTCAAGGGCAAAACCTACCGCCCATACCGGATTCGGTATAAATTCCAAACGTTATACTCAAGCTGTTTTAAATTTCCCGAAGCCGGACACGCAAACGTAACAACATGAAGCGATTGTTCAAGGGCGAAGCCTACCGCCCATACCAGCGTCGGTATAATCTTGACCAAAGAGTCCTTTTGTTCATCTTGCCCGTCGCCTTCACTGGCGACTACAGTATAGTTCTTACAAATATTCGATGATTTTGTCAATGCCACTTTTTCAACCAAACGCCAATCCCAAACAGAAAATTGTGAATTTAGAAAAAATACATACGATCAGATAATTCCAATTGTCCCAAGTTCGCAAAATTTTTCAAAAAAATTTTGTCCCCAATCTTGTTAAAATGGGTCATCTGAAACATGGCGGACGATACCGTCCGATCTCGCGAATATCTCTACCAATCTGTGTCATCAGCGTGCTGATTTTTAAATGGACAAAAGAGACGGATTACTTGAGAGCTAAATTGGGGGAACTTACTGGGCAATTATAATTATGTAATCGTTTGGGGCGTGTTGGCTGATTTGTTTTGGATTTTTTTTGAGCAGGGTTTTGATTGTGATTGAGCTGGTGAGTTGTATTGAGTTTATTCCTTGTTCTGCGAATGTTGCCAACTCGTTCCACTTCTCGTAGCCCATCTGCCGTAAATGCCAACCTTGCTTTTCCCAAATCCTTTTAAAAAATTCACAAATCATTCTGTGATTTAATTGAATTAATTTTGTTCTGTTTATTATCACTTCATTTTTTGTTGCGCTAATAATAATCTCGTCCGCCCGTAACTCAAACCAATCCGCAATAATCTCATTGACCCCGCCCGCAATCGCCGACAACCTCAAAATCGCATCGTCAACTTCAGAATTAAATTTCGACCGCAAAAACGGTAAAAGCTCATTGCGAATCCGATTTCGCGTAAATTGCAAACCGGCATTGCTCGAATCAATTCTGTAACTCTTGCCCACTGATTCGAGATATTGGAGAATTTCATTGCGGGTTGTGTCAAGTAAAGGACGGACAAGCGAAACGGCGTGATCAAGTTGACGTTGGCTGGCAACACCGGACAAACCGCTGATACCAGTGCCGCGTATCAATCTGTGCAAAATCGTCTCAACTTGATCATTAGACGTGTGCGCTGTGGCAATATATCTGCAACCAATCCTACTAGCAGTGCGCAACAAAAAATCATATCTGATCTTTCTTGCAGCAGCTTCAAAACTGCCCGTTTCATCCGCCCGCCACTCGTCCTCCGTTACCCGATGCGAAAAAAAAGATAAACCATACCCCTCAACAATAGATCGCACAAATACTTCATCTTCATCAGATTCTTCGCCTCGAAGTCCATGATTGACATGACCTACTGAAGGATCGGGCAAATTGTGTTCACGTGCATATTTTACCGCCGTGTGTAACATTGCCGAACTATCCGCGCCGCCGGAAACCGCCAAAAAAAGACCATACTCAAACCATTGATCCAAAAACAACATCAAAAAAAATACACTGAATTGAAATTTTTTTATATTCAAGTTACTTTAAAATTCATGGAGCTGAACACGCAAACGCAACAACGTGAAGCGGTTGTTCAAGGGCGAAGCCTATCGCCCTACCGACCACGGTATACACATTATCTTTTTTCGCCTTATTCGCCCTTGCTGTGTATATTATTGTCGTAATCAATTGAATCAACAGCAAGCAGACCGCTGCGAACCGCTCCTTCAAGCGTCGAGGGCCAACCCGTTTGCGTCCAATCTCCGGCAATTGAAAAATTTATAAACGGCGTTTTTTGAACCGGACGATGTGAATAAACCAACGGATGCGGCGAAAACACAGCCTCAAAATATGTTGTTACTCTGTGATGCAATAAATTCACTTTATTGTCGTTTTTGAAAGTCGATTCCAGTTGCTGCATTACCCGCTCAACTAAAATAGTTGCCCCTGCTGATGCCAACTCCAATTCCGATAAAATTCTATGCGACGCACTAATAAGAACGACATGATAAAATCCGCCTATTCGTGATTCTATTGATTTTGTGCAAAATAAAAATTGCCCAATACCGCCAACTAATGCCGAATGCGAATAATCATCCGGCAAAAGACGGCGACTCAACCAAAGATGAACCGACGTAATCGCACCGGGTTCAAACCCCGCCAAACCAAGACTATCCGAAAACGTCTCAAGCTCCGATGCCTCCAATATCTCACGCGCACGAAACGCCGGAACCGCCAAAATATAACGATCAAAAGACCGAACCACTCCATCCGAAAACTCCAAACCCGTAACAACCGGAATCTTGCTACTCGATTGATCCGGTTGAACAACCCCCAAACCAGTTACATCAGTCCCGCCCGAAACATCATCCGAAACATTGCCGTAAAATTGTTCAACATTGTCCTGATCTTTATCATCATTGTTATCATTGTCGTTGCTGTTGTTGTCGGCTTCATCATTGATTTTATTTGTTACGTTTAAATTATCGTCGTCGTTTTCGGTTGTCGGATTGTGTTCGTTATCGTTATTATCATTATTGTTAGGGCAAACATGGTTAGTTGTGGAGTGATCTTGTCGAGATAAAAATTCCCAACGTAACGAAGTAACTCGCGAAAGAAAATGCAAATTGACTCCTATTGATTTTAATTTTTCAGATGTTTTGTCATGATAAATTGTTCGCAATGGTTTCTTGGGAATGTGAATTGTAAGCCCGCTTTGCCCCGTCATAAAACCATCCCGCACAACTTTTTGAACCGCATCAAATGCAACATTGTCAACGGTATCACAAAGCGAACTCAAAATCAAAGGCTCCCAAAATTTCTCAATACATTTCGACGAGACATTTTCGCTTTTGAGCCATTTTGCAAAGAAATCGTCAGAGAGATTATTTTGTTGACTGTTTTTTTGGCGGTTAGAATTTTGCTCTGATTTGCCCAATTTTCTTAATGCAAAAACTGTAGAAATACGTTGTCTCAATGTCAACAATGGTATTCTTAAAAATGCGGGCAACAGTTGCCAACTTTCGGGCAAAAAAGATGTGGGAGCTATAACCCAATGTTTGCCATCGGTTTGAGCAAACGGAATAGAATTTTTTTGTTCAAAAAAATCACTCAACCCTAGCCGAGTATTCAACGCGAGAAATTCCTTGCAACATCCCAACGCAACATGTTGTCCGTTATCCAACCAATCATCGGCAACCGGATCAAACACCGAAGCCGCTCTACCGCCAAGCACTCGCGACCATTCAAACAAATCGACTTTGAAACCGCGTTGTACCGCCGTTTCTGCCGCCGCTATCCCTGCCAACCCGCCGCCAATTATTGCTAAACTTCGACGCATTTCATGAAATATTTCACCTGTTATTGTTCATACCGGCTTCGGTACAAAGTTACCGCGTTTCATTCAACAACCACACCAATAATCCCTTTTGAGCATGCAATCTGTTTTCTGCTTGTTGTATAACTTTACTTTGGCTTGAATCCATAACTTCATCGGTTACTTCAAGTCCGCGTCTTGCCGGTAAACAATGCAAAAAGATCGCATTATGTCCTGCCGCTGCCATCAATTCAGCATTTACTTGATATGGACTCAGAATTTTTTTGCGTTCTTCTTCCTCTGCTTCTTGCCCCATACTTACCCATACGTCAGTGTAAACCGCAATCGCATTCTTTACCGCCTTGAACGGATCATCCGTCAATTCAAGATCAAAACCTTCCGCCGCACCATCGCCAATAAGATTACTGATTACATTGGAATCGAATTGATAACCTGACGGCGCAGCGACCGAAAACTTCACGCCCAACCTCGCCGATGCCTGTAATAAACTTGCCGCAACATTATTCGCATCACCAACCCACGACAACTTCTTGCCCCGCAAATCACCAAAAATCTCACGCAACGTAAACATGTCCGCCAACGCTTGACACGGATGCGCACTATCAGTAAGACCATTGATCACCGGAACAGCACTGTACCGCGCCAAATCTTCCACGCTTTGGTGCTTCATTCCGCGAAACATTATCACATCAACCATCGAACTCAAAACTTCAGCAATATCTTTGATAGATTCGCGTTTGCCAAAACCAATTTCATTGCCAAGATAAGTTGAGCTGCCGCCAAGTTGAAACATGCCCGTTTCAAAACTAACCCGTGTTCGCAATGATTGTTTTTCAAAAACCATTGCCAACATTTTATTGGCTAAGTAGTGTTGATATTCGCCGCGTTTAACTTGTTGTTTTATCGAAGCGGAAAGCTCTAAAATACGATGAAATTCATCTGACCGGATGTCGTTAATTGTAATGAAGTGCTGCATATTTAATATAAAAATAAATAAAATAATTTGTGTACAAAAATTGCCGATATACCAGTTTCGGTATAAATGACCAAGAAATTCTACACGCTAAAACGAAATTGTCGATATACCGGATGGGGATTTTTAACCACAGAGAACACAGAAAGCTTAACCACAGAGAACACAGAAAGCGCGGAGAGAATATTTTTAACACGAAAGGCACGGAAAGGACAAAAGATACGAAAGGGGAATTTTTTATACTCAAGCTGTTTTAAAATTCCTGAAGCTGCGGTAAACCTACAACGCAGCTTCAGGCAAACGCAACAACGTGAAGCGGTTGTTCAGGGGCGAAGCCGACTACGGTATAAACACGAAAAGCACAAAAAAAACGAAAAGTACGAAAGTTTAGTAAAAGTTTTAAAAAAATCCTTTCTCTCCCTTTTTGTGTCTTTCGTCTTTTTCGTGCCTTTCGTGTTTAAATCCCCATTAAGATTTTTGGAAATTCTCATTGTTCTTTAGGCTCTATTATACTCAAACTGTTTTAAAATTCCTGAAGCTGCGGTAAACCTACAACGCAGAGCGTTGGGTAAGCGCAACAACGTGAAGCGGTTGTTCAGGGGCAAAGCCTATCGCCCTACCGGCTACGGTATATCGGAGTTTCCGGTGGTTCAACCGTGATTGTAAAATCGTTGATCGATTTATCAACCGTAATGGTCAAACCGGAAGTTTCCGTGTCGGTGTATTTTTTGTGTATCAACTGTCTGGAAGGCGGCGGAAAAATTTCTTCAGGATTGTCCAACGTTACTTCCGCGCCGGTAATACAAACCTTGTAAGTTCCGGCAGGGAGACCGTTGTTTTCTTTTTCAGTACCGGCGGTGAAAGTTCCGTCAGGTTGGATTGGTGCGCGGGCAACTTTTTTGCCGTCATCCAAAACTACCATGCCGGTAGTCAACGGTTTACCATCACCGAAAACGACTTTACCTTTGAGTTGTTCGTGCCTGCCGCAACCGGTCAAAAATAAAAAAACGACTATCAATAATGTAATTGATATTCCGTAGCCGTTATGGGCAGTAGGCTTTGTCCTTGAACAACTGCGCTGCGATACTGCGTTTGCGTATTCGGCTTTGGAAATTTTAGAACAGGTCGAGTATAGTTGGGAAATTGTTTTTTTCATATTATTTTTTTGCTTGAAAAAATGGTTGATATACCGAAGCCGGTATGGGCGATAGGCTTCGCCCATGAACAACCGCTTCGCGATGCTACGCTTGCGTGTTCAGCTTCGAAAATTTTAAAACAGTTTGAGTGTAAAACTGAGTATGCCCAAAATGAATCGGGCATACTCGCTCATTTAGGAAGTAGCTTTTTGACGATTTTTTTGCAAAAAATTACGGCAATGATGCTACTTTTCCGTCGTGTGTGCTTGACAGATTGCGTAACAAACCGGGCGAAGTTGTGGCGTTTAGTCCGTGAGTCGAGCCATCGCCAAGAAGGAAATTACAAATGCCTGTGTGCGGACTGCCAAAATATGAAACTCCGCCATCTGATAATCCGGTTTGCTCCACTCCCCGCGCAATAACTCGTCCATCATCAAATGTGCGAGTTACTGAAACAACTCCTTGACCATTGGGAAAAGCCGTCAGATAAGTACAATCTCCGTTGTTGCTATTGTCACATTTGCCAGTTTGCCAACTTTGCGGAAAATGTTTATCGCCGATCAGAAGTTGATTTGAAGTTCCATCCGACCACCAACCTTCCATTGTGTCGCGTGGTGACCACATTGTTACTAAACCGCCGTTGGGAATTCCTGTTCCACTTGCAATGTAGTCAGAGACAGCAATACGAAAAGGACTCGAAATTTTTGACGCGCCGGTATTGGCAAATTGATACCAGTTGATTGTATCGCCTGTATCCCGTCGCCCAACAAATGCGTAATCGCTTTGCGGTCCGCTTTTGTCCCAATTCGTTCCCGTCGCAGGATGAGCAATTGCCGATCTAGCTCGAGAACGTGTTGGGCAATGATAAAATGAAATACTTCCGATTTGTTTACGATCTTCTTGTGTTAAGTTTCCGGGATTGCCGTTGTCGAATGTTACCGACCACCAGCCGCCACCTGAAACGAATTTAGTTGATTTTACATTTCCATAACAATCCGGTTTGGACAAAATCATGTCCCAAAGCGTTTGCTGTTCCATGTACGGAAACAAGAGAGGAAACAATCCCATTCGCCATTGACAAATTATCGAAGGCGGAAGTCCTTGATTGTTATCGTGGAAATGTGTACAGCAAGCCCAATTTGTTTGAGGTGGTTTGCACACTGCATTCTTCTTGCCGCTTCGCGTGCAGCTTGAACAGCGGGCAAAAGCAATGCAATCAAAATACCAATGATCGCAATCACTACCAGAAGTTCAACAAGAGTAAAAGCCAAAAAACCAAGACAAGGTTTAGGAGAAAGCCCAATAGAATTATCGTTACAAAAATTCGTAATTTGCGAATTTTTGTTCCCGAAATTAAATATTCGCCCCCCCCCCCCCTGTATTGCCTAAATTAACATTTGCCGTAACATCAATATCTACATTGATTTCAGCCTTGACCAAACTTGACACTAGATCTGTCTTTTTCATTTTCTCCTCCATTTCAATTTTGTTACTGGATTTGATAAACGTTTGTAAAAATATTGCGCCGTAATTTTTTTCCGTTTGGTAAAAAGAAAACATTAACAACACAATAA
>JAIRWK010000245.1 GCA_031268995.1 Planctomycetaceae bacterium | reverse complement strand
GAGCATGGCATATCCTTACCGGGGACATTGCTGTAACCGACATTCACTAAGAATGACCTTAATTGGTGGTATTATAAACTATGATAGAATGGTTTAGGGTGTTATTAAACAAGTCTAATGTAGCGTTCTTGATTGACAACATCTGGAAATTTTCCTTCTTTCTCAAGTTCATTGAGATAGTTTTCAAGATTTATATTTTTTGTTCCATCTGATTTATTGGATTGTGCGATTGTGGAATTTTCCTGATCTAATATTTTTAAACCATATATTTTTAGTTTAACGCCTTCTTCTTGTTGCTGTTTATCGTCAGAAGATGCAATGATTTTTTCACCGCATTTCAAACATGCTTCGACAATTTCCTGACGTAATTTTGCAGGTTCGGGTTTGGGCGTTTGATTTTGTACGCTTTTGATGTACTCTTTGACTTCGGTTAATGTACTAACGTCGTCAAGTGATTTAATTTTCTTTTCCTCTTCGCCGAAAAGGATTGTTGACGAAAGAGCGAAAACGGACAGTAGTAATACTGTTACTGTAAGTTGGAATTTTGTTTTCATTGGAAATTGTTTTTGTAAATGTTAATGTAAGTTTTTACATTGAGGATTTATGTTGACATTTTAACAAAACCGCTACGAGCGTTTTTTGTTTCGTAATTTTATGGTTTTTAACCATTCGTAACGATTAACATGTTTTGTTATTTTTCACCACAAAGCCGGCAAAGTTACACGGAGGAGTTTTTAATAATTTTTTGTGCGACTTATCCGCCTTTGTGGTTAATAATCTTTCAAGTTGACTTCAACATTGATACCTGTTTCATCTTTCACTTCAAATTTTATTGGTGAAGATTTTGGTACACGCAATACCGCAGGAATTGCTTTTTCTTGTAATTCAAGACGTTTTTTGTCCTGTTCTTCATAATACGCTGTTCGTTGAACCGGTTTCATTTCGTCGATTTCCTTTTTTGAAAGTGAATATTCCAATTCAGGAATTTTTTCAAAAACAGCCGTATATTCTCCCTTTGGTATTCCTTGTTTGGAAAACTTATGAAGTGACGTTGAAATCACCGCTTCACCGGAGGTATTGGTTTGACCGCGAATAAGCAGTGAACCGGAAGCAAAAGACGGATACAAAATAATACGCACATCTTTTTCCGGTTGGTCATCATTCTGTACGGTAATTCGGCACGGATACACATCAGGAAAATTGGACGGTTTTGTTGTACAACCGGATTGATTGAACAATAATATACTTAACAGTAACACGAATAGTATTCGCAACATTTTGTTCTCCTTTTCTTAAAAACAGGTTTATTGCAACGATTTTGTTTCTCCGCCATTTGTGGAACCGACGGCTCCCCAAACGCCGTAATTTGACGGTCCGTCAGTTACAGTGGGAAGATTTAAATCGCCGCAATCAATTGTTTCAGAAACAAACCGAACACTCCCGTCACAAAAACCGGCAACAACTCCACCCGAATGATTACTCGTTGCTGATACAAGAAAATAATTCGATGTATCACGGCAACTAGGGGAATTAGGCGGAAGAATCGTGTGAAACGTGGTAGAATAATTTGTGGAATTCCATACATTATAACCTTTGGGAAGTGTAGTCAGACCGGTATCATAAAAGTTTGGATCTGATGTTGAACGTGTATTCAAACATGAGATAGGAGCCCATGTCGTCGGACTACCGGAATTTGACATAGGATCTGGAACTCTAATAATTCCTGCTTTGACTCGCAAATCAACTTGCTCAATCGCTGTTACCGTTTCACTAAAGGCAACGGTATTTGAAGTCCCGTCAGTAATACTTTCCATTCCGCGGGTAATTCTTGAGTAACCTAAAGAAGTAAGAGCGTCTTGTCCAAAAGGACTTCGTTTTGATGTTCGATAATTTGAAGTATCAAGATAGGAGTCCCCTACGGAAACAGAATAACTGTTTTTACAATACTGACCTTGCCAACTACACGATTGATTAGCTCCGCCATCAGAAGGGCAAAATAGCGAGGCAATTGGAGTTGTTTTGTAAGCATAACGATCGTCAACAGTATTGAATGTTACCCCATCGCTTCCAGTCATTGTTCCTAAACCAATATCGACTGAAGAAAAATCGGGATAATCGTAATCACAAGTTGACCATGAAGAATGTAATGCTGTTTGTTCCAAAAAAGGAAGCAACGGACCGACCCATGAAAAGAAGGGGTAAAGTGCAACAGCATATTTTTCTTTATTGGGATGCTGATTATTTATTGTTGGTAAATACCCATGTGTATCGTGGTGGTTATGAGCAGCAAGAACCAATTGTTTTACTTTATTGGTACACGACATTCGCCGTGCCGTTTCTCACGCGGCTTGAATGGCAGGTAAGAGAAGAGCAATTAACATTCCGATAATCGTAATCACCACAAGAAGTTCAACAAGAGTAAAAGCCCTTCTTGTAATCCTACTTAGCCCCCCCCCCCCTATTTTGACATTTGCCTCTGAAATTCTCAGTGACTTCAGAAGGAAAGAGGTGAAATTTTGGAACAACTCTAAACTAAAGCTAAACAACATCAATATTGTTTGTTTAACGAACAAGGTAAAACCATTTTGTGTGAACATACATTATCCTTTCTTAAATTAGTTGTATGTTTTTCTTTCGTGGTTCCGGCAACATGCCGTGAACATCTCAAACATGTACCAAGCAAAATTTATGCCAAACAAAAAACATGGAAAAAATGGTCATTTTGAGCAAAAATCCGTGAAATATGATAGTTGCCCGTGATATTTCACGACCACCAAAAAACATCAGCACGCAGATTTGGGGAGGATATTTGCAAGATCAGAAAAAGAAATCCTTCGCATTTAGGCATTGTCCTGAAATAAAATTGCCATTAATGCCCTAATAGTACTGTTACAATTCTATGCCTAAGGTTTTGCAACCGATTGCTCCCATTTTTTCGCGTAATTTTTCGAGCGTTTCTTCATCTGGGTAAATTCCTACAATTGCCCCGCCACTGCCCGCAAACTTGGCAGAAACACCACACGACCGCGCCGTCTCTATCATAAGAATATGTTCAGACGGTAATTGACATATTGAACGCCGTAGATCAAAATTCTTATCCATAAGCATGCCCAACTTACCCCAATTCCGATCCAATAACGCACCACGCGCCTCAACCGTCAACGCCGCAAAACCCAACATCGCATCAACCACCGCCGCTTCGCCATTGTCATAACGAAAACGTAAATTATTATGAAAAACTTCAGTCGGCTCGCCAAAATCTTTCGAATACGATATATAAAGCGAAGGTAATAATTGCAACGGTAACTCCTCATACTCGCCACAAATAAAACCCTCGTCAACCCGCACACTTTCCTTAGCAAAATTCATGTAAACACACCCCTCATAAATTTGCGCAACTCTGTCTTGCAAACCCGCCGTTATATTCAATTGCTCACGCTCAATCGATAACACAAGAGACGGCAAAACCCGCTTCGGAATAACAACACCATAAAAAATCATCAACGCCCGAAGCGTCGCAACAACAATCGCACTCGAACCCGCCATCCCAACTTGTCGCGGAATATTTGTCTCATAACGAATTGAAAAATTTCGCTCATGCAACCGAATACCACGCGATTTGCAATAAATAACAAACCCGTAAATCGCCGCCTTGACCAACCGAATCCCGCCATAATATCCGTGCAACTTAACATCTTGCGCCATTTCGCCAATAGAACAAAACACACTTTCATCACTTGGGCTTGGCACTATTTCGATTCTGTCCCACTCGTAAAGAGTAACTTGCGCATTGAAATTTTTCACAATCACTGCTATCGTTTTACCATTGTAAGCGTCCGAAGGATTGCCAATCAACCCCGCACGCGCATAAGCTCGACAACGTATTATTTCCATAATTTATTCAGATAATTATACTCAAGCTGTTTTGAAATTCCCGAAGCGGAACACGCAAACGCAACAACGTGAAGCGGTTGCTCAAGGGTAAAGCCTATCGCCCTACCGACTACGGTATATTCAATTGGTTAATATATATCCCAATCATGCAACCTATTTATTCAAGTATCGCGGATGATTCCGCTGTTTACGATTTGTTAGTTATGTTTATTGACGAAATGCCGGAGCGGATTTCGCGTTTCAATGCGTTATTGGAATCGGGCAACGAAGAAAATTTATTGCGATTCGCACACCAATTCAAAGGCTCGGCAGGCAGCTACGGATTCATTGAATTGAGCCGCGCCGCCGAAGAAATCGTAACAGCAATAAAAACTAAACAACCACAACACCAAATCGTTGCCCTCACAAAAAACCTAACCAAACTCTGCCAATCCGCATCAACTAAACCCAAAAATTAAACCAACATCAACGAGATCGTTTTGTTTTTTAAATTAGGTGATACCGTAGCTGGTAAGGCGATATGCTTCGCCCTACCGGCTACGGTATAAATCCGCGAATGATTGCGAAATCTATTCGTATTGCAATAATGACGCGATGCTTTTTGTTTTTATTTTTTCGCGTCCGTTGAGTGAGGTCAATTCTATGACGAATACAGCTGCGGCAACTTGCCCGCCATTCTCCTCAACAAGACTCCTGCACGCTTCCACCGTACCGCCGGTCGCAAGTAAATCATCAACAATAAGCACACGATCACCGTTTTTCAATGCATCAACGTCCATTTGGACGGTATTGGTACCGTATTCAAGATCATAAGATTTTGAGACGGTTTTGCAAGGCAATTTACCCGGTTTGCGGATAGGAATCAATCCGACGTTGAGCTGCGATGCAAGCGGCGCGGCAAAAATAAAACCACGCGACTCCGGCGCAACTATCGCACCAAAAGGCTTAAATTGCTCCGCCAACTTCGCAAGTTGATTTATCGTTTCATTAAATATTTCGCCTTTACGAATCAATGTTGTAATGTCGTAAAAGAGAATACCCTGAACAGGAAAATCTTGAATAGTCCTGATGTGGCTGTTAAGATCAATCATTTTTTAAGTAAGGTTGTTATACCGTAGCCGGTAAGGCGATAGGCTTCGCCCCAGAACAACCGCTTCACGTTGTTGCGTTTGCGTGTTCAGCTTCAGGAATTTTAAAGTGGCTTCAGTATAAAATTGTTAATGGGTAAATGTTGCCGAAATTTACACGGACAACTAGATTTCATAAATCCGGCACAACTTTCGACAGAAACAAAACGGCAATGATTATACCAAAGCCGTTTTAAATTTCCATAAGCCAGTATACTCAAGCTGTTTTAAAATTCCAAAAGCTGGACACGCAAGCGTAACAACGTGAAGCGGTTGTTCAAGGGCGAAGCCTATCGCCTTACCGGCTACGGTATAATAGGAACTCTACTCAAGCCGTTTTAAAATTCCCGAAGCTGAACACGTGAGCGCAGCATCGCGAAGCGGTTGCTCAAGGGCGAAGCCTATCGCCCTACCGGCTACGGTATACTCAAGCCGTTTTGAAATTCCCGAAGCTGAACACGTGAGCGCAGCATCGCGAAGCGGTTGTTCAAGGGCGAAGCCTACCGCCCATACCGGCTACGGTATCCATCTTGTTATATTTTCGGATTTATACTATACTCTGATAAGTTTCAACATTTGGAAGTCAACTTGTACAAAGTATACCCAAGTTACTTTAAATTTCCCGAAGCTGAACGCGCAAACGCAACAACGTGAAGCGGTTGTTCAATGGCGAAGCCCACCGCCCATACCGGCTTCGGTATAAACGTTACAAAAAATCATGTTATTTGCATCAAATCAAAACACACTCCTGACAGTATTACAGGCAAATGCTGTTCCGTTGTCGATTTTCGGGACGCTTTGGATCGTTTCGACAATTCTGATGTTCGTCTTGTTCTTCAAACGACGCGTTAAACTCGGCTTCAAACTTCTAAGCGCAATATCCTTGATCGCGGCAATCGAGACATTTGTTTACACGGGATCGTTTGCGGACATGGGACCGTTTTTTTCTTTTACGATAATTACTGGATTTGTTATTTTTTATTCTGTGCTTTGGTGGTTCGCAAGCCAATACGTTACTCGCAAACACGCCATGAGTATTGTCAGCGATAGAATAAAACTTCTTGGCAGCGAATACGAATCTGTGGAGGTTGATTACAAAGAATTTACATGGCTCGACCTGAACTTTTACGACGAAGCAACCGCCGCCGCACACGCTGAAGGACTTGATAAGGTCAACGATATTGAACTACTGCACTTGTCCAGAATTTATCCCAAAACACGAACCTTTGCCCGCGTATTCCAAAATAAAGAAGGCACAATAAGAGTAAGCGTAAATAACCAACGCTTCGTCAACCCCAAAACAGATGCCGAAAAAAAATATAGCCGCAACTTCTTGACCGTAAGAAGCGAATTGTCCGACGGAACTTTCCTGTTCGTAAACAACATGCAAGGCGCAACCCTAAACCGCGAAATACAAGGCTCAATCGTCATCTCATTCGACCAACACTCATCAATTGCGCGTCTTTTGCTTGAACACGAATTGCTTGTCAAAGAACTAAACAAAAAAAACGGCGCCGTACTTGTCCCGTACAACGACCCCGACGCAGCACAACGCGCTTTTGAAATGGTTAAGGAAGATATAAGACAAAACGGGTTGTTTACCAAAGACGAGATTTTAAGGCTTGCGGCGTTGCATGGGCACAAGGGGCACTTTGCGGATCAAGCGATTGCTTGTGCGGTATTAAAAATCTCAACCGAATACAAAGACCTATTCAGCGCACAAGCCGCCGAACAAATCGCCGAAGCCTACCGCCGCTCACTAGAAGCCAGTACGATCATTAAACCAAAAGATACCGAAGCCAACGGGCAATAGGCTTCGCCCTTGAAAGACCGCTTTACGTTGTTGCGCTCGCGTGTCCTACTTCATGGATTTTAAAACCAGCTTGAGTATATTGAGCAAAATTTATACCAAACAAAAAACATGGGAAAAATGGTCATTTTGAGCAAAAATCCGTGAAATATGATAGTTGTCCGTGATATTTCACGACTACCAAAAAAGTCAGCACGCAGACGGCGCAGATTCTAAAAGATGGTCGAGGATCGGATTTCTTTTTTTGATCTTGCGAATATCCTCCCAAATTTGCGTCGTCCGCGTGTTAATTTTTTAGAGGTACAAAGTAAAGATTCACTGTAACATTATTATACCGTGGCCGGTAGGGCGATAGGCTTCGCCCTTGAACAACCGCTTCACGTTGTTGCGCTCGCGTGTTCAGCTTCGGGAATTTCAAAACAGCTTGAGTATTAAAGTAGGGAATTTCTTGATCGTAGTATGCCGTCCTTGAAAGAATTGTCAAATGGTGTATATTGGTCGCGCCTTTAAGATCGTTACTCAAGCTGTTTTAAAATTCCTGAAACGGAATACGTTGTACCGAAGCCAGTATGGGTGATAGGCTTCGCCCCCGAACAACCGCTTCACGTTGTTGCGCTTGCGTGTCCAGCTTCTGGAATTTTGAGTGTAATCATTGCACGGCGGAGCTGTTTAAAATTATTCAAAAGGCAAAAGCCGCCGCAGACACTGGCTTTGGTATAAATACAACAAAAAACATAAAACAAATAAAACACAACTTAAACCTTATTCTCGATGCAGTATCAACTACCTAATAAGCAAAAATCCAGTGGTGATTGGTTCACATTTCTTTTGATTTTTGCGCTTTGTATGATGGCGTTCAACTTGCTCATGCCAAAACCGCAAAATCCGCCGCAAGTCGATCTCAACGATCCCATTGTCAAAAACAATCCGCAAGAAAATAATCCGTTGCCCAAAGAACCAATTATTGCTCCGCCAAACCCAGACGAAGAAATCAATAACCCGCAAGAAACTCCCGAAATCGTTGAAACTCACGTCGAGCCGGAATGGATAACGCTTGGGTCAATGAACCCGAAAAGTAATTACAACATGCTGGTTACGCTGACAAATCAAGGTGCGGCAGTTGTTCGGGCGGAGTTGAATACGGATCGGTACAAGGGAATCCAAGAACTTTCAGGATATTTGGGGCAAATTGTAGTTGATCAGAATGCGTCCGATTTGGCGGCGGTCAAACTTGGCGGCGGTGTTATGGTTCAAGTCGTCGGCGAAGGAACTCCGGCGCAAAAATTCGCGCTGCAAGTTGGCGACAGGGTTATACAATTCAGAAATAACAGCAATAATCAGAATAAAATTGAAGACATCAGAATTTTTGAGGATCTACACGAAGCTCTGTTGCAGTCAAAACCCAAAGACGAAATCACTTTGTCTATCGTGCGCGGCAAAAACACGATTGAGTTGAAGATTTTTTTGGATGCTCCTCCGATGGATGTTATTCGTCCTGAAACCGCGCCGCGAGGTTACGAAGGTTACAGCAAGTTAGGCGGATTACGCGGCGTGGTTTTTGAAGGCAACAGCGAATCCGTCAGCGACCAACTCTCATTTTTGACCACTCTACTACAACTCGACGACAATAAACTCGATTTGCCCAAAAGCCTAAACTCAAATAACTCATCAAACACCGGAATCTATAAAAGAGATGAAACATTGGACAAGGAAATACTTGATCTAAAATTACGCCGCAAGGCTTGGCGTGTTGTCAAGAAAACAGAAAACGAAGCCGTGTTTGCGATTACCGTGCCTAAATATAACATCGAATTGGTCAAGACGTATTATCTTGCTAAAAACGACGAGAAAACTTCTTTGGCGGATGTTGCCGGTGCTGGATACCATCTCAAACTTAAAATTGAAATCAAAAATCACGACAACAAAGAACACAAAATCGCATATCAACTCGACGGTCCTTCGGGTTTACCATTGGAAGGCGGCTGGTACGCACAGAAAACAGGACCGACTTGGAGTCGTTTTGGGATACGCGATATTGTTGTGAAATTTCAAGGGAATAAGGGGCAAGTGGTGCCGAATACTTCTGTGGCGTTGGATAAAATTACGGAGGCGTGGAGCAATTTACCCATCGAATATGTCGGCGTGGATTCAATATATTTCCAATGCACCGTCAAACCGAATAAATCGGCAGGCGAAGAATCGTGGCATGAGTATTCGATGCCGATTCGGGTTGGTGAGCGGATTTATAATTGGCAGACGTTGACGGATGTTTCTTTTAGGTTGTGGGGGCGTGAGAGGTCGCTTGCGGCGGGCGAAAGATTTGATCACGAATATTTTATTTTTCTAGGACCCAAAAATACAAATTTGCTTGCTGATTACGGGTTGAGTCAAACGGTGTCTTATGGTTGGTTTTGGTTTGTTGCAAAGCCGTTGCTTTGGGTATTGCAAACGTTTAATTGGCTTGGCGCAAGTTATGCTGTTGCGATTATTTTGTTGACGATATGTGTTAGGCTTGCGATATTTCCGATGAGCAGAAAAATGATCACGGGCGCAATGAAAATGGCAGAATTACAGCCGCAAATCCAAGCCCTAAACGAAAAATATAAAGAAGATGTACAAGCACGATCAAAAGCATTGAACGCCTTGTTCAAAGAACATAATTACAGTCCGATGTCCGGTTGTTTACCGCTTTTGATTCAATTTCCGATTTTTATCGGGTTGTACAAGGCGTTGTCGATTGATCCCGGACTTTATGGTACGCCGCTTATTCCGGGAGTTTCGTGGTGTGTTGATCTTTCCGCGCCGGACAAGTTATTTGACTGGAGTAATTTTTGGGTTTGGGTTGGGTATTCGGGGTTCAATGAAGGACAAGGATTTTTGACGTTGGGTCCGTTTTTCAATATTTTGCCGTTATTGACAATCGTGTTGTTTTTAGTTCAACAAGAAATAACAATGCCGCCGCCCGCGCCAAATGACGAACAAGCAAAAATGCAACGAAGGATGATGAAATTCATGATGATTTTCATGGGATTGCTTTTTTTCAAGGTTCCTAGCGGGTTGTGTTTTTATTTTATTGTGTCAACCGCTTTTGCTTTGGTTGAAAGAAAATTTATCCCGAAACCGGTACCGAAAACTAACAGTGGTAAAATTGAAAGTGTTGTGCAAAGCAGCTCCGCAATTGATGACGCAGAAACAAAACTCAGAAAAGCAAAAAATAAACGAAGAAATAATTCCGACGACGAACCGCCAAAAACAGAAAACATAATCGCAAAATGGATCAAAGGCGTTATCCAAAAAGCAAACGAAGAGCGCAGATTCGAAGAAGGAAGAAAAAAGAAAGATAAAAAAAGAAAATAGAATTTGTAATATAAACAACACTCCGCAAGCCAATATTTTTTAACACGAAAGGCACGAAAAAGATGAAAGACACGAAAAGGGATTTTAAAAAATTTCGTATCTTTCGTGTTAAAAAATTTCCCCGTGAATTCTGTAATTGTATAATGCTTATTGTTTGGGTGTTGGTTTTATGAATTGTGCGGTTATGCGGTTGGTTATGAAGTTTACTAGGTCTTGGATTGAGTTTGGTTTTTTGTAGAAGGCAGGAGCAGCGGGCAAAATTATTGTTCCTGCGGCGGCTAATTTGGACATGGCTTCTATTTGAATAATACTCAACGGCGTCTCACGCGGAACAACTACCAACTTGCGAGACTCCTTCAACATCACCGTCGCCGCACGTTGTAACAGATTATTCGAAAGACCATTCGCAACACACGACAACGTATTCATTGAACAAGGAACAATCACCATTCCGTCGAAAAAATTACTTCCACTTGCCGGCAACGAGAACATATCGTCGGAATTGTACCAGTTGACGAACGGGAAATCTTCTTGGCTTACTCCGCATTCTTCTTTCATCACAATCTTGCCCGCATCACTGCAAACTCCAAAAACCTCCAAGCTTTGCTCAAACAACTCCCGCAACAATGTTATTGCATAGATACTGCCGCTCGCTCCTGTAATACCAACGATTATTTTCATAATTATTTTTTTAATGAGTTAATGAGTTAATGAGTTAATGAGTTTTTTATACCGTAGCCGGTAAGGTGGTAGGCTTCGCCCCCCGAACAACCGCTTCACGTTGTTGCGTTTGCGTGTTCGGCTTCAGGAAATTTAAAGTAGCTTCAGTATAATATGGCACGCAGACGACGCAGATTTAGGCACCGCCCGAAAATATTTTTTCCCCAATTTCACAAAAAACACTAAAATACAAATGTGTACTGATTGCTAATGGTACATTTATTCCTCGACGATGTCTTAGAGGGAGATTCGCAGATAAGATTTTATTTTCTGATCAACAAATCTCTTTATAATCTGCGTTATACCGTAGCCGGTAAGGCGATAGGCTTTGCCCCAGAACAACCGCTTCACGTTGTTGCGCTTGCGTGTCCAGCTTCAGGAATTTTAAAACCGCTTGAGTACATCTGCGTGCTGTAATTGCAAAGAGGCTGTGCGGTATAAACACAAAAAAAACCACAAAGGCGGCGAAGACGAAGGAAGGATTTATTGCAAATCTTTATTATTCATCTTCACCGCCTTTGTGGTCTTATTACGGAAGAGAGGACTCGAACCTCCACTGGGTCGCCCCAACCAGGCCCTCAACCTGGCGTGTCTACCAATTCCACCACTCCCGCAGGTAAAGAATACACCCAAGATTCTACCCCCAAAAAATACCACGTCAAGACAGGGGTACAGATTTTAGTTTTACCGCTTGTTGCCAAGATGAACTCCAAGAAACAAAAATTGATGTCAAGGATTTTTAGAAAACGTTTTATACCGTAGCCGGTAAGGCGATAGGCTTCGCCCTTGAACAACCGCTTCACGTTGTTGCGCTTGCGTGTCCAGCTTCAGGAATTTTAAAACAGCTTGAGTATATCTGTGTGCTGATATTTTTACGTTGGCTTTTGATTGAGAATATTACCCGTTTAGGTCTAATTTTGTCCCAACTTGTCCGGTTAGGTCTGTGGTGTGTTTTTCTTGTTGTGGTTCTTGTTTTTTTTTGTGTTGTGACCATTGCCAAGCCTGTTGTCCGTTTGCGTCTCTGTCTTCTGAGGTTGCGGAGCTTTCTTTTTCGCCGCCTATTCCTTGTGCTTGCGAGACGCGTTCTTCAACATCAACCTTTCTTTCATGCACTTTGATATCCTGCGTCAACGCAGGCATCGCCGGACTGAATCCAATACTCATTTGTTTATCCCTCCAAAAATTTATTTCCTCATTATTCTTGTTAAAAATGATCCGTTTTGTGCCACGTCGAACATTGGTCTATTTTCGTTGCAAGTTTTTGTCATTGCGCCGCCTCTGAAGTAGATGACAAGTCCGACGGACAAATCCCATGTTTCACGGTTCCAGCCGCCGCTTCCGTTGGGTATCATTGTGGTGAATGCTCCATTCAACGCAACACGGTCATTGATTGGAAATTCACCGTTTGCCGACATCAACACGTGTCCGTATTCGGTTGCACCGATTCGGAATTCTCCGGTATTTCCTGCGGCAAAGTGTTTTCTTGCGAATAGTGTGTAATAATTTTGTGATTCGATTTTGTAGCGGTAATTATTTACGAGAGTTCCGTATCGCAGCAAATTTTCTCTGATGTCAATATGTGAGCTGCTGCCGTCTTCGAGTCCGAAGTTGCCGATGAATCCGTATTCAAGGTTGCTGAAAGTTCTGACAGATAATTCGAATCGTAATTGTGTCAAATTGAGCTTGCCGTAGAGGTTGTCTTCAAAATGGTCGAATGCTACTCCGGCTTGGATCGGGCTTGTCAAGTCTCTTTTGAACAAACCGGCGGTGAAGAAGTATTGTGTTCGTCTGTCTTTTTCGGCGATTCCGATTGTGTGTGCAAAGTTACCGTTGACGTTACTGTGTATGGCGCGGAAGCCGAGTTGCGTTGAGAGAGTGCAATATTGAACAGAAACGGGAGCTGACCAATTTACGCCTTCGGTGAATCCAAAATTACCGCCGCGAGTTGCGTCTAGTTGTCCGGCTTTGAATCCTGTTATGCCACCGAAAATAGTCAAGTTGTCAAGAATACCAGAGCCGAATGGTTTGGTCATCATTGGCGAGCAAAAACCGCCGTCGTAAACAACTTCACCGCAACTATTGTAACCATCCGCGCAAAACGCTTGCGAATTGTCGGCAAATTCGTCAATCTCACAATTATTGCAATCGCTTGTGCCGCTTACTTGGAGCGTGGTGCCTTGCAATGGCTTTCGGACAACGATACTGTCGTTATCGGCGGGCAAATTATCGAAATCGGTTAAGGCGTTATCGATGTTGAAGTTTGTATCGAAGTCGCGTGAAATGTGTTTGGGCAACGCTCTAGGTTTAGCAGCGGCGGTTACTGCGGCGGTCGATGTTTTTTTTACTGTCAACCTTTGGGGCGTGATTGGAAGTTTTTGCGGGGTGATTTCGTTTTCGTAGTTTTGTTGGATGATTTTGTTTTGTGATTGTTGGTTATTGTAGGTGGCGTGGACAACTCTGTTGCCGTTATTGACGCGGTACATTGGGGGATTTCGTATTTCAATTGGCGCGGATTTTGTTCGGGTTGAATATCCTTCTTGACTAGCGATTCGGTTGGTCAAACGGACGGGTTCGTCGGGCAATGGCATTGCTGCGTTGTAAGAATTGCCGTAATCGGAATCGTCAACATCAGAATAATCGATTCCGGGTTGCCAATCCTGCGCCCGAAGTTGCCCCACACAACAAAACAACACCAAACCGCACAAAATATAATTAAAAATTCCTACGCCAATAGATACAGTCTGATTTTTTTTGATTTTGTATTTCATTTTTTATTCCTTCACGGGTATTCTGTTTTGCAGCCCGACGGGGCTGTATTGAACTTTATGACACAACAGGAACATAAAGGACACAAGGGACATTGAGGACAAAAGGGATATTTAGAGGACAAAAATGTGTAGTGGTGATTTTCTTTGTTCCCGATTTCTTTTGTGTTCTCTGGTATTCTCGGTCGATTTTGAGGCTTTTTCATCCTTGGTGTGGAAATTTGCCGTTTGACAAACCTCCCCACAAAAACCGCTTTCGCAAATGGAAATCGGACGAGATTCAAAAAATCTTTCGGAATAATCCATAAAATCCTAAAATTTTACCCATTTTGTTTAGTTGAGACAAAAAACGAGCTAAAAAAACTCCCCCAATTAACGGTAAAATTTTGTAACTATTCAGTTACTTTTAAATAACCACAGAACACAGAGTTCACAGGGATAATTTTTTTGAATATGAAATAGACGAAAATTTCATTTTCAACTCTTTCGTATATTTTCGTATTTAAAATTCACCTCGAACTCTGTGTTCTCTGTGGTTGATAAAAATTCCCTCGACTGAATAGTTACAAAATTTTTTTAACACGAAAAGCACAAAAAATACGAAAGGGGGATTTTGTGTTGAAAAATCTCCTATCTATTCTTTATGTCTTTGTTGTGGAGGGGGGGCTTGAAAGACTTGGAAAATATATCACAATTACACCCCGCTCTGTGTTTCGGAATTTGTGTGGGCGGTTGGTGGTTTTTCAATTATTTTCGGATGGTACACTGAAGCCAGATGTGAAATTGGTTGCAGTGTGTTTCTGGAGTTACAAGTTTTTTTGTTAGAGAGGAATGTAACGATGTCAAAAGTGCAAACATTATCAGTTAAGTTGCGCGACTCGTATGGCAAACGCCGTAATCGGCGATTACGTGACGGCGGCGATGTTCCCGCTGTTCTCTATGGGCATAAACAAGCAACACGTAGTTTGATGTTGTCGGCGGAAGAGTTATCGGCGATAGTCAGGCATGGGAATAGGTTTGTTGAGCTTACGGGCGATGTTGCGGAGAAGGCGTTTATTAAAGATGTGCAATGGAATACGTGGGGCAATCGTATTTTGCATGTTGATTTTGCAAGGGTTAGCGAACACGAGAAAATTCACGTTACTGTTCCGCTTGAGTTACGCGGCGAATCACCGGGAACCAAAGAAGGCGGCGTGGTTAAACATGTTTTGCACCAGATCGAATTGGAATGCGAAGCTGCGTCGTTGCCCGAACATATCATCGTCAACATAAATCATCTGGCATTCAACCAAACAATTCACGTTTCTGATTTAGAGTTGTCGGCGGGTGTGAAGGCGTTGGTTGATCCTTCGGCGGTTGTGGTAACTTGTTTGTTACCGGTCGAGGTTTCTACGGACGAAACGAAGCCGACGGACGGCGCGGAACCGGAGGTCATCGGACGCAAAAAGAGTGAAGACGATACAACCGAAGCGTAACATACCGCCTTCGGTATAAACAACCACATCGTAGGGGCGTACCCTTGCAGTCGCCCCGATGCGGGAATTGATCTCACACTGGTAATTGCAAGGGTGGGGTGTTCAAAATAAGACATTTGCCGATTGTGGAACGGGGGAATTGAGGATTTGCAATATATTTATAATTAATTATGTACAAGTAACAAAATGTCAAAAGATGTGCTAGAAACAGTTTTTTATTGATGTTGTTTTTGATTGACAGGCACAATCACGACGGAAAGAAGTTGAATAGGCAGTGGGAGTGGATTTTTTGAAAATTTTTCTAAGGAATTTATGGAATGAAAATCAAACAAGAAAATGACAAAATAATTTTGTCGTTGCGGGTTGAAATAAAAGAAAAGATGCACGCATATACTCAAGCTACTTTAGAATTCACAAGGCTGGACACGCAAGCGTGGCATAGCGAAGTGGTGGTTCATGGGCGGAGCCTACCGCCCATATCAGTTTCGGTATACGACAAAATCTTTTTTATTTCAGAATGGGCATTGCTTTTTTTGAGAAATTGTTTATACTCTCGTGTCTCGGTGGTCGATTTCGTGTTTGATCGCGGTTGATTTAATTTGCAGTTTGTGCCGTGTATTGATTCAGCCGCGTTTTAATAGTCGTTTATTGTGCTGTTAATTTATTTTCGTCTTGCCAACGGAAAAAATAGTTATTGTACAATAATTTTACAAACGTTTATCAAATCCAGTAACAAAATTAAAAATGGAGGCGAAAATGAAAAAGACAAATTTAATGTTAAATTTGGTCAATGCTGAAGTCAGTGTAAGTATTGACGTTATGTCTGGTGTTAATTTAGGCAAACGGGGGGGGGGGGGGGGCGAATATGTAATTTCAAAAACAAAAATTCAAAAGTTGCGAATTTTTGTAACGGTAATTCTATTAGGCTTTCTCCTAAACCTTGTCTTGGTTTTTTGGCTTTTACTCTTGTTGAACTTTTGGTAGTGATTGCAATCATTGGTGTTTTGATTGCGTTGCTTTTGCCTGCCGTTCAAGCAGCACGTGAAGCGGCGCGAAGATCACAATGTGCAAACAACCTCAGACAAATCGGTTTAGCTGTTCACAACTTTAACAGCAGTTTGAATGCCTTGCCGCCCGCAACTGTTGGAACTGATGATTGGGATCATGCAAATGCGACATTTTGGGTACTGATTTTGCCGTATATGGAACAAGAGATGACATACGACTTGATCAAAACCAAAACCAATAATTTTAATCTCACAAACGGAATGAACAACGACGAGTTCTGGAATGTTTTGGGATCAACACAAGCGGAAACAACACAATTGCAGGCATCAATTAGTTCGGTGTTTAGTTTTTGCAGGTGTCCTTCGCGGCGCAACGGCAATTCATATCTTGGCAATGGACGGGCTGAAAGTGATATTTCGGCTTCGGCTAATGCCGCCGGTATTCACGGTCCGCAAGGTGATTATGCTTTTGCTATTGGAAGAGATACAGAAATTTGGCCAAATTGGGCAGAGAATTACAATGTAACGAATAGCACTCATCAGCTTCAAGTTGGTGCGTTGCGAGTGGCAATTTGGAACGGTAGCGATGCAACAACTTGGGTTCCTCGTGATGCAATATCATGGTGGGCGGACGGAACATCGAATCAAATAGTCGTCGGAGAAAAACATATTTTGGGCAGACTTGTAGGTCGGTGCGGTTGGGAGATTACCACTCCTGGTGATAATCGTTGGACAGTTGGAGATTGTTCCATATTTACAGCTGCTGATGTATGGGGATATTTTTGCGCGATGAGGAGTATTAACGGACGTATCGCACGCGGTCCCAATGATCGCGGAAATAACGACACTCAAGCCAGCGAAGGACAGCCGCATTGGGGCAGTAGTCATTCAGGAATGTTGAATTTTCTCATGGGAGACGGATCGGTACACGGTATTTCGGTAACGGTTCCCGCCGGAGTCGCATCGGGCGGAAACAACATTCTCGGACGACTTGGTAATGCCAGAGACGGCAGACCAGTGGCGTTGCCGTAGCAAAGCAAGTGTAAACGTAAGATCGGATTCGCAATTTGGTCTTACGTTTATTTTTTCATCAACTTTAAAAATCCCGCTACCGGATACGTGAGCATGCTGTCGCGAAACAGTTGTTCAGGGGCGAACCCTACCGCTCATACCGGCTGTGGTATAACAAAAACAGGGATAAAAATAATTATGCAAAAAAATATTTTATACTCAAGCTACTTTAAAATTCATGGAGCTGGACACGCAAGCGTAGCATCGCGAAGCGGTTGTTCAAGGGCGAAGCCTATCACCCATACCGGTCTCGGTATAGTATTTATTGTTCTACTTTTTCTTGCCGGATGCAGCAATGGAAAAGTACAACTTGGCGGAACGGTTACATTTGACGATGGTACACCGTTGACGAGTGGTGCGGTGATTTTTTCGACAGATACATTTTCTGCGAAAGGCAATATTGACTCCAGTGGCAAATATATTGTAGGTTCAATTGGTACAAACGACGGTATTCCTGCCGGTAAATACAAAGTTCACATTGAAGGCGCGACCGAAGATGTCTCTAGCTATAAAGGCGAAACCAGCCACTCGCTCATTGGCATCGAATACACAACTTATGACTCAACACCGTTAAGTTGTGAGGTTCCTGTTGCCGGAAACAATTTCGATATTAAAGTTCCGAAATTCAAGTAACACGCATACTCAAACTGTTTTAAAATTCATGGAGCTGAACACGGAATCACAACAACGTGAAGCGATTGTTGTGTTCCGTGTTCGATTTCGGTAATATTATACCAAGCTGTTTTGAAATTCATGGGGCTGAACACGGAAGCGCGACAGCGTGAAGCGGTTGTTCAAGGGCGAAGCCCATCGCCTTGCCGACTGCGGTATAAAATTTAACCATTGAATAATAATAAAATGAAACTATGTTCAAGCTATTTTAAAATTCCCGAAGCCGAATACGCAAGCGTAGTATTGCGAAGCGGTTGTTCCGGGACGAAGCCTATCGCCCATATCGGCTTCGGTATAACATTTTTGAAACCGTTGATTATTTGGGCGGGGATGTTTTTTGTTGCGGCGGTAACTTCGCAACTTTTGACGCAACAAGACGGCAAAGTTTGTACGCTTGTGCCGTTTGATTTGCGTGTTGAGCATATGACTGCGCCGTTGGGGATTGATGAAGCGTTTCCGCGATTTAGTTGGAAACTCAAATCCAAC
>JAIRWK010000208.1 GCA_031268995.1 Planctomycetaceae bacterium | reverse complement strand
CTTGCGTGTTCCGCTTCGGGAATTTCAAAACAGCTTGAGTATAGAAATTCCATCAAGTTATTTTAATTTCCCGAAGCGTAACAACGAGAAGTGGCTGTTCAAGGGCAAAACCTTGCCGCATGTGCGGGCTTCGGTACAAAAAAGATGTCAAAATTATGACAATGAAATTTATAAAAAAGTATGTTTTCTATTTGTTTCGATGGCAACTTTCCACGCCGATTTTGGCTATTGTTTTGTGGTGGTTGCGTGCTTACAATGGAATAATTGTAACGGTAATTGCTAATTTTATCGGCGGGTTAATCTTTTTTTGGATTGACCGGATTATTTTTCGAGTTGAGTTTACTAATCCGTTGTGGGAGATCAGGGACAATATTACGTGTGCGTCTTGCGGCAAAATTTGTGATGGTTTTAGGCTTGTTAAGACAAAAAATTATGATCGGTTAAACGACAAAAATCCCGAATTTCGTTGCCCCGAATGCGCCAAAGAAAAAATTAAAGAATTAACCGAACGAGGCGTAATCATGTAATCCCTACAACCACTTCCCTACGGCACTGACTAGGTATAGACACGACAAACTCGATAACGTAAAATGCTTGCATAAAATCCCTCAATTTTGTTGGAAAAATAACGACGCAATCAAAAATTTCCATCACGACCTCGAAAACAACAGAAACATTGTCCCTTATGTCCCCTTTGTCCTTAAAAAAATAACCAAAAACTAAAAATCAAATGAACCAACAAAACACACCAAATACCTCACTCTTCTCGTCCCCAACTTCATGGTCAAACGACTCAACCGAAAACGAAGAACTCAACTATAAACAGTTTAGTGTGATTTCGTTGATTGCTTTTTTGTTGGGGTTGGCATCGTTTCTTGTTTTTTTTACGCTTTGGTTTACGTTTATTTGTGTGCTTGGGGTAATTTTTGCGGTTATTGGGGTTGTGTTGATCCATCGTTCTGAGGGGACGTTGACGGGTTTATTATTTGCGAGGTTGGGGCTTTGTTTGTCAACGATTTCATTTGTTGGTGTTTCATTTTTTTGGGTTAGTTACGATTACAATCTGCGATACGAAGCCGATCAATTTTTCAATGCGTGGTTCAAGTTATTTGCCCAAGAAAATAATATTGAAAATTTCCCGCATATCAAAACCGCGCTGTCGCCGTATTGGGAACGAAGCGATGTAGAGAATCCTGAAACTTGGTGGAAAAAACAATACGAAAACAAATATTTGCACAGAGATATTCATTCTGCTGCGGACAATAAATTGTTACGCACGATGTTGGCTCTTGGCGGCGATATGAAAATCACATTCTATAAAACTCTAAGCGTAAGTATTTCAAGCGAAGAAGAACGAGTTACAAATATCTACACAATAACATTCAACGACAAAAATGATAATAACACAACTAAATCATTCTTCATCAAAATAAACGGCGAAAGAAAAACACACATCGACAACAGCCTAAACCAAAAAAAGCGATTAACCGGATGGGCATTGTCAACCTTGCCCGAATTTATCGCACCAGACGCAGTTACGCCGTAACCAGTACAAATCAAGATGTTATCTGTAATCATATCCGAATCAATCAGGCTCAATAGTATTGAAGTATTGTTTGTGTACAAATTGCCGTCTTATCCATTTATCGGTGTGATTTATTTGTACAAATTTTTGGTTAGTCCATTTTTGCCTGCGGGTATTTGTCGTTTTGAGCCGTCTTGCAGTACGTATATGATTCTTGCGATAAAAAAATATGGTGTTTTTTACGGCATAACTAAAGGAATTTGGCGAATTTGCCGTTGTAACCCCTACGGGCGCGGCGGTTATGATCCGCCTTGACCTTAATTTAATGCGTAGTGTCAGTAAAATGCGCCTTTAGGCATTGTCCTGAAATAAAATTACCATTAATGCCCCAATGTTATACTGAAGCTGTTTTAAAATTCCTGAAGCTGAACACGCAAGCGCAACAACGTGAAGCGGTTGTTCAGAGGCGAAGCCTATCGCCTTACCGGCTACGGTATAGAGGTGGTTTTATGCTGGTACGCCTTTAATGGCAACGAGCGTTAATTACCTGCGTGCCTTTATTTTTGCAAGGACAAAAAAATAAAGGCATAAAGGAAATTGATAAATCCGACTGGTGTTATTAAAGACGCAGATACAACATCACTTATTGATTGGGTTTTTGGAAATTTTTATTACTGAGTGGTTAATTATGAGTTCGTTATTCAAGCCAGTTTTTTTGATTGTTTTCTTGTTATAAATTCTAATGAATACATCCGATACGAACACTGATCCGCGAAGCCGGATATTATACGAAAGCAACATTGACGATGTTGTTGATGGTACGCCGACTGATTCGGACGGCAGGGTTAAAGTTAAATCGCCGTCCAAATTCAAACGCAATGCGCACCCATCAACGCGGTCAATGATTCTTGTTTGTTCGCTTATGTTTGGGGCTGTTTTTTGTGTTATTCTTGTTGGTATTTTTTATGTGCCGCCTAAAACCAGTTCTATTTCCGGCGGTGTAATTTTGCCGGCGGTGGTTGAGTACGCGGGTATCAAAAATATTTCAGGCAAACGGTTTGCGGGAATGGAGTCAACACGTACTTACCAGAATACCGAGCTTATTGGCGAAATAAAAAAAGTACTTCAATCAACAGGTTTGCCCGCCGATATTTTTAAGCTTAATGTTCCATCAGACAAGAATGTTGCGGTATTATTGAAGCGCGAGTTCAAAATATATCACGACAATCACGGCGAGATTGAACAACTTCGCAAAGAACCTGTTTTTATTGACGGCGCGGTCAACCTCAACGCTTTATCCCAATCGGAGGAAGTGCTTTCGCGAGTTGATCCGAAAAGGCTGGCAATACGGAAAATGCTTGATGACGACGAACAAGCCGCGTATTCATTTGAAATGGTCAATATTGATGGTATTGGTGATACGCCTGATATTTCGTCGGCGGGTTATTTGGATGATTACATTCTTCTTGAGGAATATACGGCGGCGCGGGCAATACGGGACGGCAAAATACGAGAGGCGATAATCGCCGCTGCCTACGTGTTACGAATCGCGCAACTCACGGCAGAAGTGCCAAGTTTGCCCGTCCGTTTCATCGCTGCACAAACAAGACTCAAAGGGCTTGACATGATCCAAAATATTGTGTTTGCCAAATCGTTTTCAGAAATGGATTTACGCGAGCTTTATTTGATTATTCAAGAGCAGCTTGAGGCTTGGTGTTCGGAGTCAAAAGTGCTTGCCGGTCATCGTGCAAGCGGCATGAAAACTTTCAATTTAATTTTAGCGTTGGGGATTGATTATGCTTTTGAATCGTCCGAGCTTGAAGAGCTTGCCAAGCGTGATAAAGATCGTTTTGATTACAGAATCAATCAGAATTGGGCGTGGGATCATGTTTTTTTTCTTCAGTCAATGCAAACGCTGATTGGCGGATGCGAGTTTCCGTATTTTGAGCGGAAAGACAGGATTGACAAGATTTTTCAGGTGTTGCAGGACAAATATGACACGCCGGATGAATTGATAGCGTCGTATTTTTTGTTGCGCGAAGTTCCGCGTTACATGCAATTTTTCGCGTTGGAGCGGACAAGATATGAAGTTGCCGCTTTGTCAATGGCGCATTCGCTAAAATACTCAAATGGCGTAGCACAATATGCGGCAGAAACTATCAAAGATTGCACCAAAGAACCACTCTCAGGAAAACCATATCACATCAGACAAATCGTAAACGAATCAGAGCCGAAAATTAACATCGTATGGGGTTCTTATTTTGGCAATGTGAAACCGTTCACGGTGCCGGATTATTCTGTAAAAGAAAAGCCCGCCGAATAAAAAATCTCAGGGGAATTTTTTATAAGGTAGGGGCGTACCTTTACGGTCGCCATGTGCGAAGTCAATTATCGTAACCGGTGTTGCGATTACTTTATTAATTTCAAGTCTCCTATGCCGATTGGTATTGGTTCTGTGGTGTTGTCGGCGAAATCGACGGTGATTGAGATTTTCTTGTTTTGTGTTTTGGGCAACTCATAACGCAACGGTTTGACCTTGTCCGTACCTCTCAATTCCAGAGAACAAATCAATTTGCCGTCAACTTCAATCGTCAATTTTGCCCGCCCGTTTGGTTTCAACCTGTCATCCACTCCCGCAAAACCACGTATTGCAGAATACGCTTGCTCACCATCCGAAACCACATACTCCAACCTCGTCTTCGGCGGTAGCATCAAACCCCGCCGATACAAAACTCCATCCAAAACCACACCTTCCAACGCCGGAAGTGCTTGATTCGACGATTGTTTTGTTCCACGCGACGACGGAACCGCTAACTCAAGACTCGGATCAACTTTCGCCTTACTGCTATTTTTATCACCAACACCAAATCTGCTCGCTTGGAATAACTTGAATTTTGAAATCGCCGCCGAATTATCTGACTTTGACGCAGTATCACTCCACTCAAACGGAAACAAACGCTCACGAATAACCGGCAAAATATCCGCAAAATAAAGCGAATTACCACGCGAAAAAACTATGCTGTCCGTCTCCGAAAGTAATGACGTACCGGAGAATCCCGCTAACGCCTTCCAAGATATTTTGCCATCGGACAACTTGCCGGAATTATCAATATCAGCGGTATCGGATTTGTCGGTTTCGTTATTTTCGTCGTTGTTGCCGTTAGTATTTTTTGCAACCGGTTCGTTTGCGACTAAATTCAAAACAAAAGAATCCAACATAAGCTGCGTTCCCGACCACAACGTAATTTGACCATTTGAAACGGCTTTTCTTTTGACCTGTTCACGATCCGGCGAATGCAAAATCATGCCGTAAATCTTACTCCGTTGAATGGGCAACTTCTCGCCGTCTATCGAAAAAATAACCGACTCCCGCGTTACATCCGCAACAATTCCAGAATAACTGTCAAACGTACCGGACTTGCTAATCACAAGCCGATCACCGCTCGTTCCCGTTTCGCTGACGTATTTCAACCACTCCGCAGGCGGTTCAAAAATATCAGAAAAACTCTTCACCGCAAACCGCACCGAATAAATTTGATCAAACGGAAACACAACCTCAGATATAGCCTCACCCCCAACCGCCACACCAACATCTTCATTTTCTTTACCATTTTCTTTTTTCTCATTTTTGTTTTCGTTTGCGGGTTTTGAATTAGTTTTATTATCGGAAATTTTTTCGGTTGCCGTTGGCGCGGTGTAGTTGTGATCAAGCAAATTGCAAACCGCCTTTTGATCTCTAACAACAAACCGCGTTGCAACTAACCTGCTGCCGTCAAGCAACTCAATTACAATCACTGATTCTGGAAATTGCGGTATTTTTGGAGCGGTTTGTTGGGGAGCGGCGGTTTCGTTGAGGTTGCGTAACCGTTGTAAAAAAGGCGGCAAGGCTGCTTTTTTTCGGTTTGAGGGCAAATTTGGATTGCGTATTGCTCTGCCCCAATCATCCATAACGAATGCTTGACCGTTTATGATTATTGTTCTTTGGTTGTTTGTGCGAGTTGGTTGTGGGGGAGTGTCGTTGTTTGGTTTATTGGGCAATAGAAAAGGGCAAGTTAAAAGATTTTGCACAACCTCAACACGTTTAGACAAAAATGTCATGTTCTCCGAACCAGTATCAAGCCGAATCGAATTAGTGTTAAGCTCAGTAATTCGACCGACATACCCCTCCCCGTCAACATCAATCACCTCAAACGGAACCTCCGCTCCAAATATCGGAATCACAAAGAACGATAAAAAAAATACTATGGTTATTCGTTTCATTTTTTTAATTTTTTTGGGAATTTTTTTAAGGGACATAAAGGACGTAAGGGACAAAGTAAGCGTTTATTCGACATCTACGGGCAATCGTAACAGCCCGCCTTAGCGCGGTAGGCGTAGCGGAAGCGTCTCGCTTCCGATTTTACAGGACTAAAATGCGTTTTTAAAACTTTCCTCTAGTATAACATTGTACGGTTCACTTTGGAAGTATGATTGTCCGCGACCATTCACGGTATACCGTAGCCGGTATGGGCGATAGGCTTCGCCCTTGAACAACCGCTTCACGTTGTTGCGCTTGCGTGTTCAGATTCGGGAATTTCAAAACAGCTTGTGTATAAAAACAGACAACCGGAGAATACGATCAGTAGTTTTTTGGAAATTCCTTTTATCGCGATCCGGCGAATTGTCGCAAAAAATCTTTAAATTTTGAAAATTCTCTATTGTCAAGAATTGCAAATATCTGTATTCTCCGCAATGTTTGGAATACTGAGCTACATTTGCGGTACGTAGTTATTCGCGATTTTTACACAGGTTCGGTGATGTGGACTGTACTACAATATACTGAAACTACTTTAAAATTCCAGAAGCTGAACACGCAAGCGCAATAGCGTGAAGCGGTTGTTCAAGGGCGAAGCCTATCACGGTATAAGCGGGGCGGCGGTTGGCGAAATTTGAAATGAGAACAGTTTAAATATTAAAAACGAAATGTACAAAATACTTGTTTGTTGGCGTTATTTGCTTACGCGGCATTTTGCGCTTTTTTCGATGGTTACGGTCATGCTTGGTGTTGCAACGATGATAATTGCCAATGCGGTCATGCTTGGTTTTGCAACTGAGATGAAAAACCGGATACATGGAATTTTGTCCGACATAAATTTTGAATCAATTGATCTGCAAGGTTTCCCCGATGCCGACGCTTACATGGAAGCAATTAATTCGGTTGCCGGAGAAATGATTGAGTCAATGACTCCGACAATTATCACACCCGGAATGATAACATTCAGACCCGGCATAGATGCGTCAACAATCAGCAGGCAAATTCAATTGATCGGTATTGACGAAATGAATCACGGAAAAGTCAGCGCAATACTTGAATACTTGCAGCACCCGATAAACCGAACCAACCTAAGTTTTGACCTCCGCGAATCGGGCTACGATATTCAAGGCACCGGAAGAGAAGTTGGCGGTACAATCAGACGAGATATGGAAAACGCCGGATGGAACTACAGAAGACTCCGCGTCGTAGCACAAGCAAGAATGCAAAAAGAATACGAAGAAGATCAACAAAGATTAAAAATTGAACAAGAACATCTCCTAAAAACAAATAACTCAACCGTCGCTGCTCCAGTTGATCCGTTTACCCAAGTCAGAGCGGTTGAGAATAATGAAACCAATTTGACCAATGTCGAAAAAACAAAAATCTTCGATGCTGCAACCGAACAACACACCGGCGTAATTATTGGAATAGGTCTTAGCTCCTACAGTCGCAGCGAAAAAATCAGCCCCGAAACAAATAAAAAAGAAATACATGATAGATTGCTGTTGATACCGGGCGACGATGTTACGTTGTCCTTTCCGACAATTTCGTTGCCGATTAAATTGCAAAGTGATAATTTTACGGTTGTCGATTTGTACGAAAGCAAAATGGTCGAATACGATTCGCAGCTGGTATTTGTCCCGCTTAAAAAATTGCAGCAACTTCGCGGAATGTTCGATCCCGTGTCTGGTAAACCAATGGTGTCGCAACTTCTGATTAAGGCAAAACCGAATGTTGATTTGGATTTGTTGCGTGATCGGATAAAGGATCGATTTCCGGCGGCGTTATTTGTTGTGAGTACGTGGAAGGATAAACAGGAGTCGCTGATTGCGGCGGTGTTCAACGAGCTGGCGATGTTGAATGTGTTGCTGTTTGTAATTTTTGTCGCGGCGGGTTTTGGTATATTTTCAATATTCAGCATGATAGTTATTGAGAAGTCAAAAGACATCGGCATCATGAAATCATTAGGCGCAAGCAAATACGGCATTATGCAAATTTTCATTTTTTACAGTTTATTGCTTGGCGTAGGCGGTTCGCTGTTTGGGCTAGTACTTGGATTAACTTTTATCCGCTACATCAAGGAAATCGCAACTGTGTTGTCATACGTACTGGGGAGCGAAGTATTCAACCCGAAAATTTATTATTTTTATGAGATTCCTACTGTTGTTGATCCTCCGACTGTAATTTGGATTATTTGCGGCGCGATATTGATCGCAGTAATTTCAGGAATAATCCCAGCCTTGCGTGCCGCACACCAACAACCAGTCGATGCATTGAGAAATTAAACAAGGACTCTTGTTGTCCATCGCATTTTGTTTATACTGAAGCCGGTATGGGCGGTAGGCTTTGCCCTTGAACAACCGCTTCACGTTGTTGTGCTTACGTGTCCAGCTTCAGTAATTTTAAAGTAGCTTGAGTATATCGTGTTCCTCATGTCCTTTGCGCCCCCTTTGTCCTTTATGTCCTTAAAATAACATTCACCTCAATTAAGACTAAAAAAAATGCCCAAACACGCCACAGCCCCCAAAACGCCCGCGCCTATTTTAGAAAAGCCGACATCGCTGACAACGACAAAAATTGAATTTACCGGAACGAGTTATCCGCCTGTTATATCGGTGTCGGGGCTTGTTGACGAGCTTACTTCGGCGATTAGTTTTTTTGAGTCGGAGAAAATTGACACGCGGAAAAATACGCGCGAAATTTTGAACGAGACAAAAAATAATCAAGAACAACCTGAACACGTTGAAAAACCAATTTCAGATTCAGACCAGCAGGATACTGAAGAGAATAAATTTAAATCCGTTTTGCAAAATTTACGAAAACTTCGCAATCGTTTAACTACCACAGGTGAAATCAACGAAACCAATAATTCCAATAACCCCAAAGACGAAACCAAAACGGAAGCCAAAATAGAAACGGCGAATCCGAATACCGAATCTCATTTGATACAATTTTCTGATAGTTCTGTTGACAAGACCGAAACAACTCCCGATGATAATTCGGTAAACATTAATTCTCTTAACGACAAAAATCTGATGAGTGAAAAGCGTTCGCCGGAGGAGCGGTTATTATTTTTTTCGGCGGATGAGGTGCCTTTGTTTGAGGAATCGTGTAAATTACGTTTTGGTGCAGACAAGTTGACCAGTAAGAGAGCTGTTGCTAACGATGTTTTAGCGGAAGACAAACCCAAAACGCAAACAGACAACTCGACGGCAATTTTAAGTGAGGACAAGATTGCAGACGGCGGCGGACAAAATATTGATGTTGCGCAAATTAGTGAGCATGTCCCAAAAACGGAAGACAACGACAACGAATCGAAACCATTATTATTTTCTTTGTTCAATGGCGAGCAACCGCCGGTCAATGCAACTGAAAATAACAATGAGGACGAGGTTGTGGCGGAAGTTTTGGCGGGCAATGAATTGCTTGTAAGTCGCGGGTTGGAGAAGAATTATTTTAAAGGCAAGTTAAAAATTCCTGTTCTCAATGGAGTTAATTTTTCGGCGTATCGCGGCGAGTTTATTTCGATAACGGGTCAAAGTGGTTCGGGTAAAAGTACGCTTTTGCATTTGCTTGGTACGCTTGACAAGCCTGATGTTGGCGAGATTTTTTTTGAAGGTGGTCGGATAGACAATTTATCGGTATCGTTTCGGGACAGGTTACGGAACAACAGTATTGGTTTTATTTTTCAATTTTATAATCTTTTGCCTGAATTTACCGCGATTGAAAATGTGTTATCGCCTTTGATGATTCGGGACAGTGTTTTTCGATATTTTTTAAGGCGGCGGGAATATATTGAGCGGGCAAAAGGACTTTTGGATCGTGTGGGTTTATTGCACAGGTTGCGGCATCGTCCAAGCGAGCTTTCGGGCGGGGAGATTCAACGTGTTGCGATTGCGAGGTCGTTAATTATTGAGCCGAAGTTATTATTAGCGGACGAGCCAACCGGCAATCTTGATTCGGCTTCGGCAAAAGAGGTAATACGCATTTTACGCGGGTTAAACGAAGAACGCAATTTAACAATTGTCATGGTAACACACGACAACAGCATCGCATCAAGCGCAGACAGAATCGTAAGAATGTCAGACGGCGTGATTTGCTAATAAAAATCAGCATGCAGATATACTGAAGCTACTTTAAAATTCCTGAAGCTGCGGTAAACCTACAACGCAGAGCGTTAGGCAAACGCAACAACGTGAAGCGGTTGTTCAAGGGTGAAGCCTATCGCCATACCGGCTACGGTATAACGCCAGATTATTCAAGGATAGTCGCAAATCTCAGATTCCATTTTCTGATCCTGCGAATATCTCCTCAAAATCTGCGTGCTGATTTTTAAAAATTACCAAGGCAATTCCATCATGTTTACGATTTGATCGGCTATTTTGTCGATTTCTGATTGTTCGGCGGTCAATTCTGATTGCCCAAATTCTGGGACAAGATACTCGGACACCGACAATTGAGCATTGCCCACATTCCACGCAATCGGATCAAACTCTAACAAATCACGATTTCGCCGGTCTTGCCAACGTACCTCAACAGATAAATTTCCAATCATTTGACGCGGATCGTTGTAACCATTCGCAAGAGTTACGCCGCGCGAGATTCGGACAATCTTTCCTTCAAGAACACTGTCCGCCGTCGGTTTGGAAACAACTTTGTACGTTGTCCGCGTCTCAATCCGTTTACAAACCGCCTCCGTCAACCGTTCCGCAAGATCACGACGCAATACTTCAGACTTAAAAATCGGAACGCAGATCGTTTGCACATCACTCCCATACGGATTCTTCATCCCGACATTGTAACCAAGCGTCCGACAACCTGAAATCAAACACACAACCATCACCGAACACAAAAAAAATATACCGAAACCAACGTAAGTAGTAGGCTTCGCCGCTATATTTGCATGTTCAGCTTCAGGAATTTTAAAACAGCTTGAGTATAACATTTTCTTCAAATGAATTATCGAAACAATAAAAACAAAGGAACTTCCCAAAAACTCACTATACCGTAGCCGGTAAGGCGATAGGCTTCGCCCCAGAACAACCGCTTCACGTTGTTGCGTTTGCCTAACGCTCTGCGTTGTAGGTTTACCGCAGCTTCGTGAATTTTAAAACAGCTTGAGTATACCAATTAATTTTTCAAACTATACCGTAGCCGTTATGGGCGGTAGGCTTTGACACAGTGTGCGAATTGTAATGATTATCTGAAAAAGTTAAAAGAGCATTTTTTGTATCTATTAACCTCTTTTGATCACTTTTGCCCGACTACGGACTCATAGTTACACATCTACGAAAAGTAAACACCTCAAAGGCGAAAAAAGCGAAGAAGGATATTTAAAAACCTTCGTGCGACTTCGTCGCCTTTGCGGTGAAAAAAACTTCCACATAAAACCAGTTTAATTTGGAAGTTTCCGAATACGTAGCATGAGTTATGGATATTTTGCCCCCCATTGACACTTTTTATCATGCCGGTTACCATGTGCAAAATGTACTAGTTGGTATAGTCATGTACGTATTAGTATAGTCGTATGCTCGCTGGTATACCGAAGCCGGTATAGGCGATAGGCTTCGCCATTGAACAACCGCTTCGCGATGCTACGCTTGCGTGTTCAGCTTTGGGAATTTTAAAACAGCTTGAGTGTAAAAAATTTTTAACCAAACCTTAAACCAAAAATATTTAACAATGAGAAAAAATAATCTTGTGGTGTTGTGTATTCTAGTTGTTTTGGTAATTGCCGAAGCGAATGTGGTATTCGGTCAAACAGACGAAACGGCAAAAATTCGCGTGCTTGTGGTTACGGGCGAAGATCACCCAAGCCACAATTGGCGAGAAGTTGCTCCGATTTTGAGAAACAATCTTAATACGGATAAAGCGATTGATTGTCGTTTGTCGGATGATTTGGAAATGTTAGGAACGGACGTAATTTTTGATTATGATGTTTTGGTGTGTTACTTCAAAAATTACAAACCGCTCAAACGAGATGAACAAGTAAAGAAAAACCTGACGACATTTATTGAGAATGGCGGCGGGTTAGTATTGATTCATTTTACTTGCGGTGCGTTTGAGGGAGAATTGTGGTTTGAGCAAATTGTCGGTCGAGTGTGGGATCCCAAAAAACGCGCACATGATCCGTATGGTGAATTCGAGGTTGAGTATGTTGACAACAAACACCCGATTACGAATGGGTTGAAGAATTTCAAAATTGCAGATGAACTTTACACGTGTCTTAAAGATTCCAAAATCACAATTCACGTATTAGCCGAGTCAACTTCCAAAGTTGACAAGAAACGTTATCCGATGGTGTTTGTTCTTGAAAAAGGCAAAGGAAAAATTTTCCACACGACACTCGGTCATAACATTCAGTCCGTATCAAATCCCGATTTCAAGATATTGTTGCAACGCGCCGTTTATTGGATGAAAAACAGAACACTATGAGATTCAGTTTTTTTAACAGAATATATATAATTTACAGGATAGGCAGGATTTTGTTATATTCTGACAACCCTGTAATCATGTCTTAAAAAGATGAATTTCCTAGCAGCTATACCGTAGCCGGTATGGGCGATAGGCTTCGCCCTTGAACAACCGCTTCACGTTGTTGCGCTTGCGTAATCAGCTTCAGGAATTTCAAAGTAGCTTTTATAACCCCTTAAAACCTTTACAGGAGAAAAAAGTATGAAAAATAACAAATCTACTCGTCGTGGATTTTTGAAGAAGTCCGTTTTTGCCGGAGCCGCTGTTACGGCTGCGGGACTTTCTGTTGCGCAATTTGCCCATGCGCAAGGCAACAGTGTAATTAAAATTGGTCTAATCGGTTGCGGCGGTCGCGGAACCGGTGCTGTTCGGGAGGCGTTACAAACGGGCAAAGATGTCAATATCGTTGCTGTCGGCGACTATTTCAAAAGCCAAGCCGAAAAAGCCGCCGAAGGATTCCAAAAGAAATTTCCCGACCAATACAAAATCACAAAAGATCAGATATTTGACGGATTCGATAATTACAAAGGTGTAATTGCGTCTGATGCTGATGTGATTTTGATCGCGTGTGCGGCGAAATTCCACCCGCTCTACTCAAAACTTGCCCTTGAAGCCGGTAAACACGTCTTCACCGAAAAACCCAACGCAATTGATGCTTCTGGAATACATGTTTTGGAAGAGGCGGTTGCGATTGCGAAGAGGAAAAACTTGTCGTTTCTTGCCGGTTTACAAAGCCGTTTTTGCCCGCAAAATCAAGCATTGGTCGAGCAAATCCACAACGGCGTAATCGGCGATGTCAAAATGATCCAAAGCACATTTTTACGTGTACCTTACGGCGTGAGAGGTATTCCAGAGGGAATGTCCGAGCTCGATGTGCAAGTTCGTAATCAGTACAAATTTCGCTGGCTTGCCGGTGATGATTTTACGCAATCATTGGTTCACAATGTTGACCGAATGACATGGGTTCTTGGCGGCAAAATACCAACAAGCGCGTTTGGTATGGGCGGTCGCGCGTCAATGCTAGAACGTAAATTCGGCGATACTTTCGACCATCACGCGACAACATTTATTTATCCGAATGAGGAATGCCGCCTTTTTGCTTTCTGCCGGACGGCAACGGGTTGTTACAATTCGTATGATGATTTGATTGTCGGGACAAAAGGGGTAGCGTATTGGAATGATTCAAGGATTGTCGGCGAGAAAAACTGGCAATTCAACGGACGTAAATTAGGCGGTCACGCAGAGGAACAAGCCGCGTTGTTCAAAGCGTTACGAGAAGGCAAACGGCTTGAATCGGATGCTTTTGTTGTCAACAGTTCGCTCATGGCAATTCTTGGACAAGTTGCGTCGTACACGGGCAAGTTGATTACGTGGAAGGAATTATACGACTCAAATTTCGTGTTCAAGCCAACGCCAGAAGAATGTGTTGCCGGAATGGAACCGCCAGTCAAACCAGACGCAAACGGACTATACCCCGTCCCAATTCCGGGGCAGACAAAATGGTGGTAATCCGCTACTAAAAAATAAGCACGCAGAGGACGCAGATATTTAAAAGATTTACGCGGATCACACAGAAAAATGAAATCCGCGAATATCTCCCAAATCTGCGTCTTTTGCGTGCTTATTTTTTTAATAAAGCGGTGTTGGCGGGCGGAATTGTTCAAAGTCTATGCTTTTGAACCAATTTATTGTTTTTTCCAAGCCTTCGCGCAACATTATTTTTGGTTCCCAGTTTAGATTTTCTTTTGCCAAAGTTATGTCGGGTTGACGTTGTTTTGGGTCGTCTGTCGGCAATGGTTTTTTGATGAATTTTAATTTTTCTCCGGTAATCTCAACCACCATCTCCGCAAGCTCGTTGATCGTAAATTCAACCGGATTACCAATGTTAACAGGACCAATAAAATCGTTGGTGTTGTTCATCATCCTAATTATTGCTTCGATCAAATCGTCTCTGTAACAAAACGATCTTGTTTGGTCGCCGTTGCCGAAAATCGTAATCGGTTCCTTGCAAAGTGTCTGCCGAATGAAATTCGATACAACTCTTCCATCATAAGGATGCATTCGCGGACCATAAGTATTGAAAATCCGCACAATTCGAATCGGCATTTTGTGCATTCGCCAATAATCCATAAACAACGCCTCAGCAGCACGTTTACCCTCGTCATAACAAGCACGAGGTCCAATTGGATTTACGTATCCGCGATACGATTCTTTTTGCGGATGGATTTCGGGGTCGCCGTAAACTTCGCTCGTCGATGCTTGCAAAATCTTCGCCCGACAACGTTTCGCCAAACCTAACATATTGATTGACCCCGCTAACGAAGTCTTCATTGTTTTGACCGGATTATACTGATAATGACCGGGCGCAGCAGGACACGCAAGATTGTAAATCTCATCGACCTCAAGAAAAAGCGGTAACGTAATATCATGACGAATTAACTCAAAATTAGGATTGCCGATAAGATGGACAACATTTGATTTCTGACTGGTAAAAAAATTATCCACACAAATAACATCATGACCCTCAGAAACAAGACGCTCACAAAGATGCGATCCAAGAAACCCCGCACCACCAGTAACAAGAATACGCTTCAATTTAGACATATTTTCACAAAATCATTTTAAAATCTTTAAGGAACAAAAAAGAAACAAATAAACCAAATCACACAGACTATAGAGTAAAAGCTTTTACAACTCCCCAATTTGTGCTTACGTCCCTTGTGCCCCCTTTGTCCCTCATGTCCCTTGAAAACAATACCAGTGTCGGTTTATACCGTAGCCGATAGGGCGATAGGCTTCGGTATAAAGCTGTTCGCTAAAAACCAGTTTTTGGAAGTTTCCTAATGTTGATGAATATCATTTGCCAGACTGGGAACCGGAGAACCGACGCGATGCAAGTGGTCTTTGTCAATGTAAAATACCTCAATAGCTTCATCATCGGTAATAGTGTGTGGAACAGGCCACCCAACATTTATTGTTTCTTTGAAGTAGATAGTAATTTTATAGTGGGCGTGGTGTACTTGTGCGGGACCGACCAACGGGAAAAATCGCGGCTCGTCAACATAATCTGCAATCAATTCCCTCGTTATCCCAACTATATCACGCCGACACGTTTCAAGACCCGGCACTTGACCTGTTATCGGACGAATTTTTTCAAAATACCGAACGCATTGATCCTCTGTCGGTGGATCAAGCGCAACATGCTCCTCGCTGCCTATCGGCTCAAGTATATCAACTCCATTGAACCTATTACTCTCGTAAGCCAAGTCCTCATAACCGCTCTGAATAAACGGAAAAACCAGAACCGGCACACTGAAAGGACCCAACGACGGTCCAGCAGTAAAACAACCGGATGCCGACACCAGAACAAAAAGCAATATAACCGTTACACTTGAACGAACGTAAACACTTAACATACCAACCTCAAAACATACTAAACTAAAGCCATTTTAAAATTTCTGTAGCTGAACACGATAGCGCAACAACATGAAGCGGTTGTTCAAGGGCGAAGCCTGTCGCCCATACCGGCTACGGTATAAACTTTCCTTCGTAAACCAAAAAAGCAAACAAAGTAATCTGCCGTTAAGGAATACCTAAAAACCAAAACAACAAACCAAAGAACATCAGACAAAAAAGACTCCTCTTACGAGTTTATCGTTTACGGATAGTATCAGACTTGCGGATTTTTTCAATTTTTGGGAAAAAACGGTTGAAGAAGGTTATTTTGGAGTTCCCTACGGCAACACGGCATGATCGCCGGCAGTTGCGGTGAAAATGGAAATGAGTTGTTCGGGGTGAATTGATTCTTGAATAAAACGAACCGCCCCATCGCCCAAAAGAAAATTTGCACCGTTGGCATGAAAACTGTAAATCTCTTCCTTATTTGTGCAATTCATAAGTTGCATTCCGCCCGCACCGCAGGCGTTCTTGATATAAAATGGTGCTTTATTGCTCGACCAATCGCCTGAATTATCAGGACGCTCCGGAAGAACTGCGGAACTATTAAACGATCCACGCAACCCATAAACAAAAGGTCGTGAGCTACATTCGCCCAACATCATTGTATTCGAAAGCCCATCGCTAATTGTTTCAATTGTCCGCAATTCTCCATCGGGTTGCAGAAGTCCCCACATCTGTTTACCTCCTCGTTGCGAAACGATATTGTTGTCAAACAGCAGTTTCGTACCAGTAGTTTCGTCCGTAGCTCCATTCGTAGTTTTTTCCATTTTTTCCGCCACTGCATAATCTGCGATATAGTAAATATATGATTCGTAACTATTTTTACGTGGTGCTTCGGGACATTGGAATATTGGCAAATCGCGCTTGGTGGCGGCATAGTTTTGGGTGCTGCTCCAATGCCTAGAGAAATTGACCTTGTCGTAAATTTCTTGTAATTCAAGATACGGCAACAGAAATGTCAGAATATTATGTCTTGGTGAGGCACCGTTCTCGGTTCCCCATTTTGATGGAGGGAGTTGGTTATGTACGTCGTTGTAGTTGTGGATGGCGATGCCTATTTGTCGCATTTTGCTTGAGCAACTTATACGGCGTACTGCGGAACGCGCCGCTTGAACCGCTGGCAATAATATCGCCAACAATAAACCAATTACTCCTATTACTGTCAATAATTCAATAAGAGTAAATCCCCAAAATTTGCGTTTGCCTGATGGAAAAATACAGTATGCCATTTTGGTCATAATCGAAAGCAGTTATGGTTGAGGAACACAAAGGACAAGGACACGAGAGCAACACAATATCGTTTTCTGTATTTCTACTATTAATTGTTCAGGGGGTAATTATACTAAAGTTGTTTTAGAAATCCAGAAGTTACGGTGTAGATTCAGGAATTTTAAAACAAGTTGAGAATATGACGCGTGGTTGTTATTTAAACCATGTTCTAATTTGGCGTTGGATTGGTTGGGGTTGACGAATGATTAGGCAAGAGGAGGGATGATCTATTACAATACTTCCTTTGTTTAGTGAGAAATTATTGTTATTTTTGCCGTTTGTGTTATTTGGTTTTGCAATATCGTTGTCGTTCCATGATGTCGGATCAATCATTGCTCGCATATCAGCAACTATTTGTTCCGGCGTTTTCTTGTCGTCGTTATTGTCGTTATTTGTTTCGTCGGTGTTACGCCCTGTAACGTTATTTTCGGGCGGTTGTTTTTCTGTTGTATAGTGGTGAATTTCCACGCTCATTTTGTCCGGTTGTTTGGCAACATGCGTTGTTGTCAACTCAATAATATTGCTGCCGACAATCCTGTACGTGAGTGATGTTCCGTCTATTGATGCCAATAGTTGTTCCAGCGCATTGTTCAATGTAATTTTGTTTGCTTGTACTGTTCCTTGCAATTGGTCAAAAGATAAATCGGAGCGGTGCAATCCTTTGTAATCAACTATTATCAATATTCCGCACATTTTCTCGATTTGTTTGAATATAGCCGCGAGCGGGGTTTCGCGGTAATAATTCAACGTAACCAAAACATCAACATTGTCCCAACCAAAAACTTCCGGTGCCAAATCGCCTTCTACAATTTTTGTCTTTTGCTCCAACCCTCTCAATAATCGAATTTGCTCTAAAAGGCGAACTGTCTCATTTATTCGGCGGCGGTTTGAATAAATAGAAATCGATTCGCCCACAACTCGAACACGCGGCTCAATTTTTTTGACATTACTATTATTCTCGCCCGTCGAAATGTCCAAACCAGCCGGATCAATAAATAAATTTATAATCTCAACAAGACGCGGCAACGTCAATTGATCTCCGCCCGAAGTGCCTTTGACAATATCCGAAACATCTATCGCTTCCTCAATCAATTCATTTCGTTTATCAGACAACACCGTAATCGTCAATTGATCATTTTCAATCAACGCAGCCAAATTTAACGGCGCAAGTATTTTGTCCAAAATCTCACCCGTACCATCTGCACTAAATTTTCCGGTTATCGGCATATCAACACTGCCGCCAATCGCTCGAATTTCCTCAACATCAAACGAAATCGGAATCTCCGTCAACTCCGAAATCACCCGAATCACCTTCACCAACGCAACCTTATCAAACTTCAAACCAACAATTTGTTGTCGTAATCGCGATGAAATATCGATACGTTTAGTTGGATTATTTACATTGTTTAATTGTTGTTTTTTGTTTTTTGTTTTCAATTCTTCCCAATAATCATCTACCGAATTCGTCCTTTTCGTTTCCGGCAAATTTTCCGTTGAATCTTCTTGTGAAACTTCTTCGGGCGGACTGTCGGACGTTACGTTGGTGGGGTCTCTTTCAATCGGATTTGGCAACACTAGCTGTCCTTTGACGTTGCTGTTTGGATTGGGATCAGGTTTTGGTGTTATTTCAATTTTGGGCAAAGGCGGAGTTGGTGTTATTTCAATTTTGGGCGGTTCGACAGGTTTAATTGGATCGATTGGTTCGGCAGGTTGCGGCTTTACAATTTTTTTTATATTTGGATCAGGATCAGGCGGAATAATAACTTGTCCGTCGTCTTTATTTTTTTGTACAAATAATACACAAGTGGTAACAACCAGAATAACAACCAATAGCAAAAGAACCGACAACATAATTGTCCGTTTGCGGATTTCCGATTCAGAGATATCGGGAAGGTTTGTTTTTGGTGAGGGATTGGGCGTACTTTGCAGCGGGTTTGGGTTACTTAGAGTGATTTCAACAGGTTTGTTTACGTTTAACAAACCAGAATCGGTACTTGATGTCAATGTGCTTGGAAAGAATTTGACGTTTGAGTCTAAATCATCTTGTTGGGGCGGATTTGATTGCAATCCTTTGGGCGATAAGACGGCGGTACTAGTTTTTGTTTTGTCAGGTTGTTCAACATTGTCGGCAATCGGTTTAGGACGCTCAACCAGAACCATCCCACCGCAACGCGGACAAGCAAGAATTTGACCGATCAAGACTTCACTTTTGACTGATATTCTCGCGTTGCAAGTCGTGCATTGTATCGAAAATAAACTGCTCATATCATACTACAACTAAAGGGAGAGTGGTGGACTGGTTTTCCTGTACAGGAAATTGGGTTGAATAAGGTTGATTTTGGGTAACGATTTTTTTGTTTGTTTGGTGATTGTATTTGATTTTTTGTTTGGCGAAATTGAAATAAGTTACGTCACGAAACAACCCGACTCGAATAACCTAACTATTGAACTCTTACCGCTACCTCAATAGTCTTATTTCGGCTATTGAGGTTTTTTTCTGTAAACGGATTTCATTTTCAATACGACTTTATTACTTTTACCTAAAGGAACCTATTAGCGATGTTGCGAACCAAGAGATTTAGTTACTTCGCCGACTTGACCACAATACACCTCTGCTGGTTTTTTGTACAATAAAGATGAATGAATTCTTTCCTCATTGTACCAACGTATGAATTCGGTCAAACCATCTCCCAATTCACGGACACTTTCGTAACGTTTCAAATGTACTTCTTCATATTTCACAGTCCACCAAAAACGCTCAATATATACTCAAGCTACTTTAAATTCTTGAATCTGAACACGCAAGCGCAACAACGTGAAGCGGTTGTTCAAGGACGAAGCCTACCGCCCATACCGGCTACGGTATAAACATTGCCAACCCAACGCCCCTTGCCATCCATGCTAATTTTTGTTGCGCGACCAGCGAATAATTCTTGAAATTTTTGCGAAGTAAATTGAACCCCTTGATCGCTGTTGAAATATTCAGGTTCGCCGTAATTTTCAAACGCCTCTCGAAGACAATCAATACAAAAATTAACATCCATCGTATTACTTAATCGCCAACTTAAAATCATTCGACTATACCAGTCTATTATAGCAACTAAATACATAAAACCCTGATTTAACGGAATATAGGTTATGTCTGTTGACCAAATATGATTTGGATAGCTCGGAATTACGTCGCGAAGTAAATAAGGGAATTTTTTGTGTTCAGGGTTGGACAATGTTGTCCGACGCGATGGATAGGTTGCCTCAAGATGTAACAATTGCATCAGACGTTTTGCCCTGCCGCGACTAATACCAAATTGAACTCCAAGACGACGAGAACCAAATGTCGGATGCAAAAAATGAAAACGATCAATACAACTCAATAAATCAAACTCTGCGGATGAAACAGGGACTGGTTGATAATAAAACGATGAACGAGGAACACCAAGTAAAAGGCATTGAGCGGACAGGCTAAAATGCGAATGACCCGAAACGATCAACGGCTTAATACAACAACGATAACTCATCAGATTTTTTTTTCAAAAAGTCATTCTCCATCTCGAGACGACCTATCTTAGAGTAAAGTCCTTCAACATCAATTGCAACCATTGGCTTCTTACGCCGACCATCTTGAAATACACTTTCAATATTCGAAACAAGATGCGACTTCCATTTACTTATCACTTGAGGATGCACCTTGAAATGAGATGAAAGTTGCGATATGGTAAATTCCCCCTTAATCGCCGCAACTGCCACCTTCGCCTTAAATGAAGATGTATAATTAACACGCTTGGTAACCATAAAAACTCCTACTAAAAAAATTTTTTCATCTAAATCATCAACCTTATGCAACTGTCCAGTTTTTTAGGTCCACCGCTTTGTTCAGAAATTATATTGAGCGTATACGATGACCGCATATTGGTCATCAATAATCAGATTGCGTCGAATTTATATTCGTTCAACTTTTATGATCGGCGAATGAAGTCTTCCTCCGAGA
>JAIRWK010000159.1 GCA_031268995.1 Planctomycetaceae bacterium | reverse complement strand
GTTTCATAACATAGACACAAAAAATATTTTTGTGTCAAAATATAACAAAGTTAATAAATTTTGTTATAACCCATTTTAATACAAATAATTATAAAATTTGCAAAAGTTCAGTTTAAATTTCCCGAAACTGAACATGTAAGCGCAACAACGCGAAGCCTACCGCCCATACCGGCTTCGGCATTACTATTTTTTATTCTTTTGTGCGGCGGCGAGTGCGGAATCGTTTAGGTCTAGGCGGTAGAGGATTTGCGTGTAATCGTAGCGAGGAACAAGCGGCGGATTGTCTGCGAACATTGCAGCGAATGTTCCCTCAAACAACAAAATTTGCGAGTCCTGAGAAAAAGATTCCGCATGAATACACGGATTGTAAAACGTATAATTTCCATGCGACAAGATTTTTACCGCATTTCCCCAATGTCCGGTCGGTTCGTCGGATTCAGCATACCAGACCTCCCCGAATGCCGTCGGCTTGCCGAATTTCTGCGTGAAAACAGTAACCCAACATTGACGAAACGTATTCCACGCAATCGAACCGGAATGCGGTATAATCGGCGAATTATCCGACGCGGATAACAATTGATTTTGCGGAGTCAAGGTTTCCCATTGATCGGGATTTTGCCACGCTTCGTAGGTCGCGGGGCAACGCAATCGCGGAAACGGATCGCCAAATAATACCCAACATTTCCCTTGTTTGTCCCTCCACAACACCGCATGACCTTCCGGCACAATCGGCTTTGTTGAACGCGAATCTTGTTTTTTTGCCCAAATGGTACGCAAATGTTCAAATGATTTTTTCGCATCATTCCAAACACAAAGACCATATTCATAAACTTCAAGCGGCGGATGAATTTTCGCATAGACGGCAACCAATCGCTGCGTTCCCTTTTTGTCCGGCAGTACAACACATCCGCTCAACCATGTTGGTTTATCGCCCGACATCACAGCAACTCCACGCGGTTTTTCAGTAGCGTCCGTGAAATATTGGTACGCTAAAAACAACGGCGGTTCCAATTTTAACGATAGATTTCGCCTTTGAACAACCGCTTCTTGTTGTTGCGTTTGCGTGTCTAACTTCAAGGATTTTAAAACAACTTGAGCAGAAAAAGGAGCAATATCCGTCGTTGCCGCAGTTGCGTGAAAAATTCCAAGCGGATAATGTGCTAGAGTTGTGTCGCCCCAAATCCAAAACAATCGACCATTGTAAACGGCATTTTGAACACTATCGCAACCGAACACGCCGGTTTCGGGTATTTGAGTATATTCGCCTAGTTTTTGACTTTCCGCAAAACATCCCGCCCCCGTCAACCGACCAAGACGTTTCGCAACAATATCGCGTTGTACATCAACACGAAGCGTTTTACCGTATTCAGGAATCAGACGCACACCGCTCATGCCGAACCCGTCTTGTTTTACGCTATATCCATAACCATTTACATTGAACCATGTTTCACGTCCTATCAATTCAGGTGAATCCAACGCAATCACGCCCGCGTTGTCCGTAACAAAACGTTGCTGGTGCGTTGTCCGCAATTCGACAAGCGGTACGAGAATATTTGTTCCTTGTTCCCGCACTTCAATTCGGCACGGCTTTCTGGCGGTGACATTTGATTCTTGCGTCAACACCACAATTTGTCCCACAAAAAATACAACAACAATAATGATAAAACGCAATAACATAAAAAAACCTCCTGTACTAAAGCTACTCTAAAATTCCCACAACTAAACACGCAATCGTAATAACATGAAATGGTTGTTCAGGTGAGAAGTCTGTTGCTAATGCTGGACTGGTGTCGAGGATGGGTATTGGGCGTGGCTCGTTGTGGATTCTTTCGATGCCGGATAATATTGATTCATAATATTTGACATCTTTTTTGTTACAATTATTGAGTCTAAATAATATGTATTGTCTGTAATTCGATTCTTCTGTTCTGTCCAATTTTTTATCCAGTAACATTGTATTACAATATTTTTCAATTGAGCTTCTGGAATCATCGCTTACATATTTGGCAATGTCGAGCAACGCATTCCAACAATTGATTTTCAGATTTATTGTGCTGACGCTATTACCTGCCAATGATAAAATATAACAAGACCGATCATGTTGCTTAATAATGTGTTGGGCGGCTTTGTCAAGTAAATTTCGACTCCAACCAGTTGCTTCAAAAACTGAATTGTCGCCCTCTATATCGCGAATAATAAAGCTGACCGCAATTCTCTCAAAATTATAAACCAAAACTATCAGACCAAACACGATCAAACACAGAAACACAACTAATTTAACGTAAAAAAATAGGTTTCTGTTCGTCCACATCATCTTCAAGAGTAGGTGATAATTCGCTCATACTCTCTACGGTATATTTCTTAAAATTTTCCTGTTTCAAATGCCGCGGCGATGAAGAACAAGCCGTTATTGCTGTTGTCATTATTCGAGTCTCGTTTTTTTTGTTTTATACCGTAGTACAAAGTCTTCTAATTTTGGCTGATGAATGATGTGTAATTCGCGATTATGTCCCGTTAGGGACAATATGTTGGTAGAAAATAATGTCAAAAATATTTCGCGTCCTGTATGGGACACAATATGATTACAGTTTGACCGTTTGAAAAGTCATCACATTCTGTCCCTAGCGGGATGGCGTTTTTTACCCATGTGTTTTCTACCAACATTTCGTCCCTAACGGGATGAGGAAAATCAAATTATCACCATCATCGAATTTTTGACGATCTCGTTCAATTAGGGGACTTGATAGTAGCTATTATACCGTAGCCGGTAGGCTTCGCCCCTGATAACCGCTTCACGTTGTTGCGCTTGCGTGTTCCGCTTCAAGAATTTAAAGTAGCTTCAGTATAATTCCCGTATACTGCAAATTATGTTCCAAATATGGCTTGGTTACTTATTTTTTTTCATTTCTTCCATGAGGTATTTAATGTATTCTCGATCTTCTCTCGTAAGTTTGGCGAGTGGGGTTTCTATGAGTTTGCCATCTTCTTTTTCGAGTTTCACTGTTGTTGGTGTTGAGGAAATATATTTCGCTTTGGTTCTGAAGACGGACACGCTAGTCCATTCACGAAATTCAGTCTGAGTTTGCGAATCGTTTTGTGAAGGTAATATCTTGGACAAATCAACCACCTCCGATACCATTTTTTTATCCTTACCGCTAAAATATTCTAACTCAAGCAATGACCAATCGGGAGCAAAATACACATTTGAGGGGGATTTCAATTTTAGGGTGTAGATTTTTTTCTTGTCTTGTGTACTCCAGAACTCTATAGTGTCAGCGTGGTTATCGCCAAATTTGTGGTCGCGTTGGAAGTAACCTGCCGAGAAAAATAATTCCTGTCCAACTACTGATACTGCAATATAATCTTCTCGGGGACTGACAGACAAAACCCGTGTCTCTGATGGTGCTACGATTGACGTGAAAAACGGTTCACTAAATTCCCGCGTTTGAAGCGACCATATTACCGTTTTAGTGGGTTGGTCACTCAATCCTGCCATCTCAATAGCAATACTTCTATTAGGTAGAAACCATGCTTTTTTGATATAGCTAAGAGCAAACTTTCTTGCTTGCGTACTGATTTTACAAATCTCAATACAACTCGTTTTTATATCATAGATTTGGAGTTTTTGCTGACCATCATGAATGGCAAGATAGCGACCATCACTACTCCCAAAAAAGACTTTTTCCTTTTCAAACCATCTGGTGGTATCAACAAGAGTATACGCAAGATCAAAACCGGATTTGCTATCGTAAATCACAACCATTGCCATTAAAAAGCGGAATTGAAAGGTTGTAAAAGGAAGAACTATCGTTCCTGAATTCGAATACTCTTCCGGCTGTGGAAGGATACTGTGCAACATTCCTATATTGTCATGTGACGTATCCTTATCCAACCAATACTCCGGAGCCAAACCAAAATAAATCGGAAAACTCAATTTCCCGAATTTATAGTCCTTCTTATATTTTTCATTGGCTGTCCGCGTTTGCATATCAATACCACGAAGAACAAGTACTGGATTAAGACTCGACGTGCCGCAAAACAAATCATTAAAAGCATTAAAACCAAGAGCTACCTCTTTCTCTTCACCTCCGTAATGATTCCTTTTTGCTTTGGGAAGTGCGAATTCTTCTCCTGTTTCGCTACGAATAAGCATATTCTTCCCGCTAAATTCCCGAATGATAAAGAATTCGCCATTGGGTGAAACGCTGAGAACACCTTCAGGTACCCAATTTGTATTCAACGTATCGATACGTTCGCGAAATTTCTCTGGTATCTCATAAGGAAATGTGAAAACCTTTCGCTCTTGATTGTTCATACAAATACGTGTAACAACCCATGAAAATTTCTCTGGTCCATTTTCCTTTTGTCTCTCTTCCTGTTCCAATGTCCAACGAAAAATTCCCTTGTCATTCTGACTGTACCGTAGGGGACAAGTATGTCATCGAACAACTTGTTCTTGCCCATGTGATAACGTATTCATGCACAACGTGCACATAATAACGACAAACAGTAAACAATACACACAGGTGAAATTGATTTTCATAAAATCTCCTTTTCGTTTTTTTGTTATCTATCAATATGTTTATGTGCTCTATCCGATAACGCTAAAAGATTTCAACAAGTTATTGTAATCGTGAGTTTTATTAAGATTGATATTTATTGTAAAAATCTTAGTTACACGCTAATTATCGTATATATAATAAACTGTAACAAAAATCCATGTTCTTTGAGCATTAGCTGATGATTCCCAAGTATAAGTTCCTGTTATTGGATCATAAGATGCGAATTGCTCAAATTTTTTTGCCAAATTTACCATGTCTTCGTCATCCAATGGATTTAGTTCTCCATAATTTTCTCCATAGGAAGTATCGTAAACTGATTTTTTATAACCCATAACTGCATGATCTTCCCATGATTTTTCAAAGGGAACAGTACCGTGATGACTGCCTTTGGTACTTCCTGCATATAAGATTTTTTTGGGGGACTTAACGTCAATATTTGCATTAGCGGCAGCAAGTCCATGGACATTAGTAACATCTATTGCAAAACCTTGCCAAGCTCCGCAAGTACCGTCTCCTTTTTCAAGAAATGTTTTTACGTCAAACACCCCATGTAGCTGATTAGGATTGAGATGATCGCGAGCTTCTGTCAGTTGATTAGCAGGTTCGCCCGGTGGCACTGGCCAAAAGCCTATTACAGGCGGTATTGGTGGTGTTTTACTTTTACCGTAATAATAAAGTTTTCCGTTGGGATCGTCTATGACTTTGCCATTTTCTATTTTTACTTTGGAAACACAGATGTCATTTCCTGCGAATTTCGCCCAGATCGCGTCAAAAACATCTTGTACGGCAGATTTTCCGTGCGCTGCTGCACAGCCTATATGAACCACAGTATGATACAGTTGAACATTTCCCGGATCGGAACGTGTAACGTACAGACAACTTGTACTTGTCTCTGTTTTTTTGTTTGCGCCGCCTTCGAGTTGATACGTGAATTCAGTTGAAAGCGAGCTTTCGTATGCTACCGTTTCTTGGAGGTTCACTGTAGCTTCGTATGTACCTTTGACAACTTTGGCGGTTGTGACTGTCGAATCTTTGGCAAGTTTTGTCATGCTTGTTTTTGTAGTTTTTTCTGAAGCATAACTTACACTGGCAATAGATGTGTCAAAGTAAGAATAAACATCAAGTGCCGGTGTTGTGTCAATTTCACCATTAAAGTAAGCCTCAATTTTAATTTTGGCACCGCCGGCATAAAGTGCTGGAACGTAACCGGCATCGCTCGCCGGATTATGAACGAGCGTTTTACCTTTCAACCAATGAGGTCCAGCACTCCAAGACACAGCAGTTGTACCCGGCGGGAGAGGCGTAGAATCTGGATCAGGTTTCAAGTCCTTGATTCCTGTATATTTGATCTTGAATAATTCAAGTTTGTCATGGTCATTGATCTTGATCAAACAGAATCCCTTTTTATCATTCGGGTCTGTTCCCGTTCCGCCCGAACCAGCGGTAGATTC
>JAIRWK010000149.1 GCA_031268995.1 Planctomycetaceae bacterium | reverse complement strand
TATGTGGAGCAGTTTAGACAAATTACCGCTCACGCCGGAGCAACCCGTCAAAGTATGGCTGAAGGACTTGGAAATACCGGTTCTTTTATGCAAACTCGTCTTTACAAACAAGGACGGTTCGACGGGCGAAATGTATCTGGTAACGAATAATTTGGAACTCTCGACGGAGGAATTCAAAACACTTTACAAGAAACGATGGAGTACGGAGGAATATCATAAATCACTGAAACAAAATGCTTCTCTGGCGAAATCACCCGCCAGAACAGTGACCACGCAAAGCAACCATTTATTTGCGTCGCTGGTGGTGTATATTAAATTGGAGAAGTTAAAGTTCGCTCACAAACTCAATCATTTTGCCCTCAAAGTAAAAATCTACCTAGCCGCGTCAAAAGCCGCTTGGAACGAAATGTGCAAAATTAAACACAAGGTTGATGCGTAACATGAGTAAAGATGTTACAAATTATTGGTAGCTTCGTTTGGGCGACAGGTAAAAACCACATTTTGAACACCCTACCCTAACGGGACGCGAAAATCAGCTCCCACAATTTCCCGTAAGGCATCGCCGAGAAATAAATGTACCATTAATAGTCAATACACGTTTGTATTTCAGCGTTTTTCGTAAAATTGGGGGAAAAATATTTTCGGGCAGTGCCTAAGAAAGAAATTATCAAACAATCACTTGCCCTAGGGAATTTCTAAAAACCAATTGTAGCGGAAATGTCCTGCTTCCGATTTCGGTAGCGGGGACGCTACCATTATACTCAAGTTGTTTTAAAATTCCTGAAGCTGGACACGCAAGCGTAACAACGTGAAGCGGTTGTTCAAGGGCAAAGCCTACCGCCCATACCGGCTTCGGTATACAGGACTAAAATGAGTTTTTAGAAATTCTCTAAGATGATCGCAGATCAGATTCTATTTTCTGATCTTGCGAATATCTCCTCCAAATCTGCGTCGTCTGCGTGCTGACTTTTAAAGTCCATACCGGCTTTGGTATTTATCGTTGCCAACCCATAGTGAAGGCGAATATTTGTTTTTCGTCAAGCGGACTTTTGCTTATTGGGAAACCGAAATTTAGCGCAATTGGTGCAGGTCCCATCATCGGAATTGTCAAATATAAGCCAAAACCGACAGATACACGGTAATCATCATCCCATTTACTTATCGATTTTTCTACGGTGCCGGTATCAATGAATACTGACCCCATGACCATATCATCAGCAGTGATTGGGAATATTAATTCAGCCGAATTATAAAATTCCATGCAACCGCCTTCAGCAACTCCCACAGGATTGCGTGGCGAAACGCCGCGATACTCAAACCCGCGCAAACTCGAATAACCGCCGCCAAAATATCGCTCAAAAATCGGCGTGCCAGTCTCCGAAACATCAAGACTACACCGTAACCCCAAAACCCAACGACCACTGCGATCAGGACGCTCATGCAACGTGAAATATTTGCGTATATCTATATTCCCACGCACAAATCGATAATCGCCCAATATTTGCTCAACCCCAAACGAAAGCAAATGACCTTGTGTAGGACGATATTCGCTGTCGCGTGTGTTGTGCCGCGCACTAATGCCTACGCTGTACATTGGATGACGACCACGCGCATTGAACAGATCAACAGAATAAACCGACGGGTTGTAAATCCGAACATTTTGACCGCCCAACGTCAAAGAAGTCAAAAAATCCGGTGTCCAAAGTTTACCAAACGAAATCGAACCGCCCGCGCGATCCTCATACCATTCATCGTAAAAACGCTGATAATAATAGCCGTTGACTCCAAACGAATAATCAAGATTGAAAAGATACGGCGTCTCCCAACTCGCCGAATAACGACTAACATCAGTACCCGGCATCGCCTCTATTCTAAATCGTTGACCTTTGCCGCGAAAAGCATTCTTCCAATCTTGCATCCTGAACCCGCGCGGAAAATTCAAAATGTCAAAATTCTGCTCCTCAATCATAAAACGCCCCATAAGACCGGTATCAGAACTAACCGCTAAACTCATCATTAACATTCCAGTACGAGTTTCTTGTACCTTGATTGACATGTCCGACGGATAAATTTTGTCCCGATAAGTATTATTCGAGTCAATCGCATAAGCCGAACGCGAAATTGCGGCATCAGAATCATTGTTATTGCCCAAATAAATATCCTGCTTGTTGTCGGTTTCTGCTGGTCTCGCTGCATTAAATTCTGACAAATCCAATGTCGGCGGAATGTATGGTTTTTCGTTGTCGTTGGTATTATTTAGCGTTGTTATTTCGGAAACCGGCGGGCGGTATTGTGTTGGCTGAATTGATGCGGATTGGAAGTTATAAGGTTGACTTGGTTGGTGTTGTATTTGTTGCCCGTTAATTAGCGCAACACCTACGGCAGTATTATTCGTTACATTAATAGACGCAACTGACGGTTGAACAAATTGCAAACTAGAGTTTTGATTCGGTTGCGCAATCGGTGTATATTGACCGCGAAATGTAACCTCGTCCAAATTCGCAGAGTACAAATTTTCACTGCCATCTTTGTCAAATTTTTTCATCGACAAATTTAAAGGTTGGACGGTTTTTTGTTCCGGCGAGTAGTAATTTGGGTTGGGTTGGTGTTGTTGAGGTTGTTGAGGTTGTTGAGGTTGCGGGTAAATTTTTTGAGGTTGGGGATTTTTGGGCGTGAGTTTTCTGTTTTTCGAATTGTTACCAAAATAAGTTTGCCCACGAATAACATGACCATCAGCAACTACAACATCTTCCTGCATTTGTTCGTTTTCTTTATTTAGTTCTTCAGGCACAGAAAAAGTGATTTCCGGCATTTGACCTTGCATTGGGTTTGATATGAATAAACCCGAAGCCATGAGCCGTCGTTCAGTTGATTTGATTTCTTTTGTGTTTAATATTTCGCCCGGATGAATGGACAAACGGTTGAGTACAGTGTACCATTTCGTGTACGGGTCTGCGCCTTCGTGTCCTAAGATTTCAACTTGTACGCCGCGCAAATAACACTTGGGTCCCTCCTCTATATTTATAACAACATCGACAACATTGTCCTCAATTCTCGGATCAGGTACAACCTTCGCGAATACATGCCCGATTTCGCCGTATTTTTCGTTTATTTTGGTAATATCAGTTTCGAGTAAATCTTGATTAAAATATTTTTCGCGCGTAAGCTGCATTACCTTTTTCAACTCAAGATCAGTGTACGATTGTTGCCCGACGAATTTAATGTCTCTGACTAAACAACGAGGACCTTCATCAATGATAAATTTTATTTTTACCCATCGGCGGCTTTTGCCCAATCCGCTATAGCCGCCGTCTGTCTCTGTAAATTCACGGTCAACTTTCGCATAGAAGAATCCAAGTTTACGATAATAATAGAGCAATGTTTTAACATCTTCTTCTAATTTTTTACGCGAGAATTCGCCGCCTAAATTCCACAATATTCCGCGTTTAGATTGAATCAATGTTTTCAAATGTTCGCCGCTGACGGTTCTGCTTCCTTCAACAGTAACGCTTAGAATTTTTTGTTGTGTACCTTCGCTGATGTTGAAAACGACACCGCGATCACCGACTTTATCGCCACTCAACACTTCAACAAAAACATTGTGATAACCGCCTTCGCGATAGAAATTTTCAAGCCGTTCTTTTGCCTGATGTATTGCTATCGGATCGATTGATTCTTTAACCCTTATGTTGACTTCTTCAAGCAACGTTTTGCGAGTATGCGCGTGATTGCCGACAAAACGGATGTAATGAATAATCGGACGCTCAAAAAAAATAAATGTTACAATATATCCTGCCGGTATCTTTTCAACCTTCAATTTCACATCAATAAATAACCCCGTATTCATCAACGCCCGTTTGTCTTCTTCGAGAATATTAGCGTTGTATGGGCGGTTTACTTTGGTTTGGACGATTTTGAGAATATCTGTTGCGCTATTTTGCACGTTGCCGGTGATGCGAATGTCCACAATATCATTAGACATAGCGGTTTTATTCGGGTCAATATTGGCAATTGTCGAATTAGTCGGCGTGTCCGTCAACTCAATTTTATTGCTGTCAAAAAACACTTGCGGACTGGGATTTTGCGCCGTAACTAACAACGGAAACAACAATACAACTAGCGTGTTGACCGTCGTTACTACAAAAAATTTAGCGGCAAATAAATATCTCATGACTTAAATGATGATAATATTGTTTAATTTGTTTTTGTCAAATTGTAACTATTCAGTCGACGGAATTTTTATCAACCACAGAGAACACAAAGTTCACAGAGGTGAATTTTAAATACGAAAATATACGAAAGAGTTGAAAATGAAATTTTCGTCTATTTCAT
>JAIRWK010000112.1 GCA_031268995.1 Planctomycetaceae bacterium | reverse complement strand
AGATCATGGACATTTTGAACAGGGTTATTGATTTTTCGTTGCGGCATCGAATTTTTATAATTTTATTGGTGCTGATGTTTGGTGTATTGGGGTTGTATTCGTTGCAGCATCTTGATATTGATGCGTTTCCCGATACAACACCGGTTCAAATTCAGATCAATACGACCGCGCCGGCACTTGGACCGGAAGAGATTGAGAAGCAGATTACGTTTCCGGTTGAGCAATCTATTAGCGGTTTGCCCGGACTTTTGGAGATGCGGAGTGTTTCGAAATTTGGGTTTTCTCAAGTGGTTGTTGTGTTTGACGACAGTATTGATATTTATTTTGCGCGTCAACTAATCAATGAACGGCTTAGTACGGTTGAGTTGCCGGACGGGATTGAGCAGCCGAAGATGGGACCTGTTGCGACGGGGCTTGGTGAGGTTTTGAATTATGTTGTTATTGGGCAAGGCACGGACGAAACGGAATTGCGGACAATTCACGATTGGCAAATCAAACCGGTGATGAAATATATTGCTGGCACCGCTGAAATCAATACGTGGGGCGGTTTTGAACGTCAATTTCAAATTCGGCTTGATCCTGATAAATTATCGAAACACGGTCTAACTTTTGATCAGGTGATTGATTCTGTACAGAAAAATAATTTGAACAGCGGCGGCGGAAATATCAGCCGACCGGGCGGCGGAGGTTCACTTTTCGTACAAGGAATCGGTCGCACAACAAATATTGAACAAATAAAGCAAATCGTCATTTCTTCTCAAGACGGTGTCCCGATATTGATTTCTGATATTGGCGAAGTTGTTATTGGTCACGAAATCAGACGCGGTGCGGTTACTGCTAACGGTAAAGGCGAAGTGGTGATGGGAATCGGTTTTATGCTCATGGGCGAAAACAGTCATCGCGTTACAACGGCAATGAAAGAAAAATTAAAATCGCTCGAATCAACATTGCCGGCGAATGTTCAACTCAAAACTGTTTATGACCGCACGGAGTTGGTTGATTTTGTAATTGATACTGTACGGAAAAATCTTTTTGACGGCGGTTTATTGGTGATTGCTGTTTTGTTTGCGTTTCTTGGCAATATTCGTGCGGCATTTATTGTTGCGCTGGTGATTCCGTTGTCGATGCTTTTTGCGTTTACGGGGATGTACAAATTTGGGATTGCGGCAAGTTTATTGAGTTTGGGCGCGCTTGATTTTGGTTTGGTTGTTGACAGTTCGGTGGTGATGATAGAAAACTGTACGCGAAAACTTGCCGAAAATTCAAGCAACAATAAATCGCGGATTGAAATTATTCGTGATGCGGCGGTTGAGGTTCGGAAGCCGACGATGTTTGGCGAGTTGATTATTATGATTGTGTATTTACCGATTCTGACGCTTGAAGGAGTAGAGGGCAAGATGTTTCGTCCGATGGCGTTGACGGTGATTTTTGCGTTGCTTGGTTCGATGATTTTATCGTTGACGTTGATGCCGGTTTTGGCGAGTATTTTTTTGCCGCGCAAAATATCCGAACGAGAACCGTTATTGATGCGGCTTTTCAAAATGGTTTATTTACCGGTTTTGCAATTTTCGTTACGTCATAAACCGGCGGTTCTTGGATTTGCGGTTTGTGTTTTGATAATTGCGTTTGGCATGATTGCACCGCATCTTGGTTCGGAGTTTATACCGCAATTATCGGAGGGTGCGATTGTTGTTGGAGTTGTTCGACCTGCGGGGACGGATATTGGCGAGTCGGTTCGTTACAATACGGAGATGGAGAAGGTGTTGTTGGCTGAATTTCCAAACGAGATCAACAATGTTTGGAGTCGGATTGGTACGGCGGAGATTAGTACGGATCCGATGGGGATTGAGTTGACGGACATATTTATTACGTTAAAGCCGCGAGCGGAGTGGACGAACGCACGGACGCAAGCGGAGTTGACGGAGGCGATAGAATTAACGTTGCGCGATATGCCCGGACAACGTTTAGGATTTTCGCAACCGATAGCAATGCGGATCAATGAGCTTGCGTCCGGGATTCGTGCGGATTTGGCGGTGAAACTTTTTGGCGATGATTTTGATTTATTGGTGAGCAAGGCTGGCGAGATTGAGCAGATACTTAATTCGATTTCTGGTGCGGCGGATGTTTCGGTTGAGCAAATTACGGGGCAGCCGATGTTACAAATAAAGGTGATTCGGGAGCAGCTGGCGTTTTATGGGATTGCGGCGCAAGAGGTTTTGGAGTTAGTGGAGTCGATAGGCAGCAAGGTTGTTGGCGAGGTGATTGACGGCGAGTTACGATTTCCGCTTGTGATTCGGTTACCGGACAGGTATCATGCTGATCCGCAGTCGGTTGCGGAGATACCCATTTTAACGCCGAACGGGATGCAAGTTCCGTTGGGTCGGCTTGCGGAGGTGGAAATTGTGGAGGGACCGTCAACAATTTCGCGTGAGTGGAGTGTTCGGCGGATTACGATTTCCGCCAATGTTCGCGGTCGGGATTTGGGTAGTTTTGTCAACGAGGCGAAGCGAAAAATTTCGGCGCAAGTTATGATGCCGACACCGCGTTATCGGGTTGAGTACGGCGGACAATTTGAGCAATTGGAGCGGGCGAAGTTACGTTTAATGATTGTTGTTCCGGTAACGCTTTTATTGATATTTAGTTTATTGTATTTAACGTACAGAAATTTAGTTGATTCGTTACGGGTATTTACGGGGATACCATTTGCGTGGGTTGGTGGTATTTTTGCGTTGTGGGTGCGGGACATGCCGTTTTCGATTTCGGCGGCGGTTGGATTTATTGCGATGTCTGGTGTTGCGGTTTTGGACGACATGATTCTTGTTTCGTATATTCGGCAACTTCGTCAAAAGGGATTGGAGTTGGAGGAGGCGGTAACAAAGGCGGCGATAACCCGATTGCGTCCGGTGTTAATGACAACGTTGGTGGCAAGTCTTGGATTTTTGCCGATGGCTTTTAGTACCGGAGTCGGCGCGGAAGTTCAACGCCCTTTGGCAACAGTTGTCATCGGCGGCGTTATCGGCGCAATGCTCATGTCGTTGCTGGTATTGCGGGTTTTGTACATGGTGTTCAATTTCAAAAAATAATTTTTTTAGGGCAAAATCTACGTAGCTTTTGGCAAAATCCTAGCTTTCGGCAAAATCCACGTAGCTTTCGATAAAATCGTAACCGTTCACACGGTTTTGCGTTTGTGCGGTAATAGCAATTGTTTTTGAACGCGAAACACGCGAATGTTTCGCGAAAAGACGCTAAAAATAAATTTCGCGATGTTTCGCGTTTTTTTCGCGTCTTTCGCGTTCAAAATTCCCCTCAAACTCCCCGCAACATTTGCGAGGAGAACATTAACCCATTTCAAATGAAAGAAAAATGAAAACATTAACAAGCAGGCGAGATTTTATCAAACAATCCTCCGCGATAGTTGCGGGAGTATTTTTGAGCGGGAACATGTTTTCCGCATGTCAAACGAAAGAAATTGACCGGAACGCCGTACAGGATGCGTTTTATAATCCGCCGTCGTCGGCTCATCCCGGCGTTTTTTGGGACTGGTTGAACGGGAACATTACCAAAGAAGGTATCACTCGCGACCTCGAAGCAATGAGTTCCAAAGGCATTATGAGCGCCGATATATGGGATGTTCGCGCCAACCAAAATACCCAAATGATTCCCGCCGGAAAACCTTTCCTCGGCGACGA
>JAIRWK010000040.1 GCA_031268995.1 Planctomycetaceae bacterium | reverse complement strand
TCAATTTGGGCGGTTTACCGCCTTTTTGATGCAAAACATCGTATTCCCTTTGAAGAATCGACAACATTTTTTAAACGTGTCGGGGCTTACTCCGTGTAACCGTTTAAAAAGAACCGTTTTGGCTTCGGCAGTCTTATTTTTATTTTCCATGACCCCTATTATAGCATCTTTAAAGTTCTTAAACAAGTCTAATGTATAGGAATCGGATAAAGTGTTACAAAAATTTACTCACAATGGGCAAGAAATATATTGTTATATTCGAGCTATTTTAAAATTCCTGAAGCTGATTACGCAAGCGCAACAACGTGAAGCGGTTGTTCAAGGACGAAGCCTACCGCCTATACCGGCATCGGTATATGTTTGACATTTTGAGGGTAATTGCTATTGATAAGAATGCACAAAAAAGATATACTAAGGCGGCGTTGTACTGGTAGCTGCAGGGCGACTTCTTATCGGCTTTGGCATACAACCCATATACTCAAGCTGTTTTGAAAAATTCCTGAGGATGACAGAATCGTAAAACAACGTGAAGCGGTTATTCAAGGGCGAAGCCTGCCGCCCATAACGGCATCAGTATCACTTTGAGCGGTTTTCGTCTCAAACAAACAATAACATTATACCAAGCTACTTTAAAATTTCTAAAGCTGAACACGCAAGCGTAACAACGTGAAGCGGTTGTTCGAGGGCGAAGCCTACCGCCCTACCGGCTACGGTATAAAAAATTAAAAGGAGCAAAAAATGAACAAACATACCTACAAACCCAATTTAGCCACAGCACTTTTTGTCGTGTTGTTATTTTGGGGAGTTTTGCAGTCTTATTTGATTGCCGAGACAGTTCCTTCGTACAAGGGACCGTTGGCAATGGTAACGTCAAAAGACGCAACTAAAATTTATATCGCCAATCACGACGGAAACGAGATAGGCGTTTTTGATGTCGGCACGGACAAGATTGTCAATAATATTCCGCTTGGCAAAAAACCGAACGGGCTTATTTTGGGAGTTGACGGCAAAACGCTTTATGCAACTTCGGGTTCTTATCGCGGTGTGGTTCAAGCAATTGATTTGTCTTCCGGCAAGATAACCAAAGAAGTTGAAACCGGTCATACTCCGACGGATGGAGTTGTTACGCCGGACGGAAAAAAATTGTACGTCTGCAATAGATTCAGTACCGATGTGAGTGAATTTGATTTACCCGAATTGAAACTTGTGCGTAAAATTAAAGCGGTTCGTGAGCCGCGTGGTGCTGTTGTTACGCCGGATGGAAAGAAAGTTTATGTAATCAATGGCACGCCGAATGACGTAAACAATGTACCCGAAGATGAGAATGCGCGAATTATTGTTTCGTCGTTAATTACTGTAATCGATGTGCCAAGCGGTACGACGACCAACATTAGACTTTCAAACGGTAGCGGCAGTTTACACGGAGTTACAATTTCTCCTGACGGGCGTTATGTTTTTATGACGGAGATTTTGGCAAGATTTCAAGTTCCTACTACTCACCTTGAGCGCGGTTGGGTGAACACGAGCGGGATTAGCATTATTGACACGACGAAATTGAGCGAGCCCAACGGCGGTTTTTTGACAACGATATTGCTTGACGATGTTTATCAAGGCGCGGCGAATCCTTGGGGAATAACTATTTCTGCGGATGGAAAATTACTCTGTGTTGCGATTGCGGGAACGAGCGAAATCATAACTATCAACATCGAAAAAATGATCGCCAAAATTACTACGTTGAAACCGGATTCGGAAAATCCTGAAGGTTGGAGTACGGGCAAAACGACATACGTCGGCGATGTAACGAATGATTTAGCGTTTCTTGTTGACATTAAAAAACGTATTAAAGTCAACGGCAAAGGCGCAAGACCGGTAGTGATGATCGGTAATTACGCATACGTTGGAATGTATTTTAGCGACACTGTTCAAAAGGTAGATGTAAATACGGTCAATGCGAAAGCTGTTGAGATTCCGATTGGTGCCAAGCCGAATTTAACGGCGGTGAGGCGTGGTGAGATTTACTGGCATGATGCGAGTATGGGATTTTGTTTTCAGTCGTGGCATAGTTGTGCGAGTTGTCATCCTGATGGTCGGATGGATGCTTATAACTGGGATTTGTTGAACGATGGAATGGGCAATCCGAAGAATGCGAAAAGTCTTGTCTGGTGTCAAAAAACACCGCCCGCAATGTGGACGGGTGTACGTGCAACTTCGGCGGTTTGCACGAGAACGGGATTTCAATATATCTTGTTCGTGCCGCCGGACGAGGTTGTTTGCAAGGATATTGACGAGTATGTTCATTCGCTTGAGCCGGAGTTGAGTCCGTATTTGGTCAATGGCAAGTTGAGTGAGAAAGCCGAGCGCGGCAAAAAAATATTTGAGGACAAAAAGGTAGGTTGTGTAACTTGCCATCCTGCGCCGCTTTTCACGGACAAGAAATTACATGACGTGAATAGCAAGGTATATTTTGATCACGGCAAAACCGATTTTGACACGCCGACGCTTGTTGAAATATGGCGAACCGGACCGTATTTGCATGACGGGCGTTATACGGATTTGAAGGATGTGTTCAAAAAAGGAAAACACGGCGATGTTGAAGGCGATATTGAGAGCTTGACAGATCAGCAACTTGATGATTTAGTCGAATATCTGCTATCGTTATAGGTATCGCCTGAAATGATGAATGGTGCCGCCTGCTTTCCGATAGGCAGGCGGCATTTGTTATAGGAAATTTCTAAAAATACTACTTGCCAGAAATTGCCAAAAATAAATTATTTCAAATTCGGTCGATTTTCAGTCGTCTGAATTCGATTTCAGTCGATAGAAATCGCCGAATTCAAATAAAATTAATTTTTAGACATTCCCTGTACTCGGCTGTTTTAAATTCCCGAAGCTGGACAAGCACGGGCAAGCGTAGCATCGCGAAGCGGCGAAGCCGGTTGCGGTATAGGAGGTGTGTTATGAGAGCCAAAAGTAGTTTTCGATCTGCGTTTATTTTTTCGACGTTTCTAGGTGTTGTTTGTGCGTATGTTGTTTTGATTTTTGCCGTTTGCATAAATGAAAATAACAACGAAATGCCAACACTTGCCGGTGACCAATCGAATAACGGCAGCAACAAAACCGGAGTTAAAGATTCCGATAAGAAATCTGAATATAAAGAGAATAAATCTGAAAAAATTTCTGAAAATATTGACGCGGGCAAATCTGTTTTGCTGTCAGACCGTGCGTGGTTATTTGTTTATTACACGAGCAAGGGACATGATGGCTTATTTTATGCGTGGAGTTCTGACGGTTTACTTTGGCAACAGATTCGGGACGGCAAACCGTTTTTACGTCCTGAGGTTGGCGGCGAAGTCAAGGAACGGTTGATGCGTGCGCCGTCGATTTGTAGGGGTATGGATGGAACGTATCACATGGTTTGGACGGCGGGATGGGAGTCAAAAAGTATTGGTTATGCGTCGTCCAAAGACATGATAAATTGGTCGAAACAGAGGTTATTACCGGTAATGGAGCATGAGAAGGGGACACGCAATACTTGGGATCCTGAGTTATTTTATGACGACAACGGCAAGCGGTTTTATATTATTTGGGCATCAACGGTAGCGGGCAGTTTCAAGGAAACGGAAGGCACGGGCGAAGGTAATTTTAATCACAGGTTGTATTATACGACGACGGTTGATTTCGCGGAATTTACGCAAACGAAATTGTATTGGAATCCTGAACACAATGTAATTGATCCGTTATTGATTGAGGACAAGAGCGGCGATGTGTCGGAGCGTTATTTACTTTTTTACAAGGACGAGACATTTAAGCCGAATCCCAAAAAAAATTTATTACTCGCAACCGGAGCTTCGCCGACAGGACCATTTAATATACGGAAAGTCGTTTCGCATACCGATTGGGTGCAAGGACCTTCCGTATTACGGATTGGCGGAGACTGGTATCTGTATTATGATTGCTATGCCAAGAGACATTTCGGAGCAGTCAAATCAAACGACTTGAACAACTGGACAAACATCACCGAAAAATTGTGCTTTCCAACCAAAGCAAGACAAGGAACAATAATAGAAATTGACAAAGAAACATTGAAAAAATTACGCGAGCTAAAGTAAAACAAAGTCATTTTATTTTACTTGGTTTTGGGGAATTTCTAAAAATTAATGTAACTATTCAGTCGATAGAATTTTTATCAACCACAGAGAACACAGAGTTCACAGAGGTGAATTTTTAAATACAAAAATATACAAAAGAGTTGAAAATGAAATTTTCGTCTATTTCAT
>JAIRWK010000035.1 GCA_031268995.1 Planctomycetaceae bacterium | reverse complement strand
GAAATCCGGTGAGATTCGTCGCAATTATTTTTGAGAAAATTATATTCAAATTGATAGCCCCCCCCCCCCCCGTTTGCCTAAACTAACACTTGTTGTAAGGTCAATACTTACACTAACTTCGACATTAAGCAAAATTGGTAACAAACATGTCTTTTTCATCTTAAACCTCCATTAACTTTTCTAAATTTTTGTGAACTTTTCACAAACGTTACACCAATTGTTGACACCCCATATTTTTCATTACAAAAAAACAAAAGTACAACAAACAACACACTCAAACGCTACGAATTCAACTTGCAAAAAACACTTTTGCACAAAAAATTAAATTCATAACAATTATACCATAGCCGGTAGGGCAATAGGCTTTGCCCTTGAACAACCGCTTCGCGATGCTACGCTTGCGGGTTCAGCTTCAGGAATTTTAAAGTAGCTTCGGTATAAACCGAACTAAATTTTCTGTAATTCCCCGAAGCGACGGCAAGGAATGTACAACAACTTGTCAAAAAAGACAATACCCCCCCACGCGACAATGCAAAAATTGTAAAATTTTTACCATTCAGTCCCGACTATACTCAAGCTGTTTTAAAATTCCAGAAGCTGAACCCGCAAGCGTAGCATCGCGAAGCGGTTGTTAAGGGGCGAAGCCTATCGCCCATACCAGCTTCTGTATAACATAATATCGTCTGTCCCTTGCGTCCCTTATTACCCTGACAATAAAAATCGTCGTTAAAAATTTCCGATAACCGGATGCGGAATATGTGTAGTATTTGCGTATGGGTTGACGATAGATTCATGTTTGATATAATTTCGCTCACTTTTTCATGGTGGCTGTAGCTCAATCGGTAGAGTACAGGATTGTGGTTCCTGGTGTTGTGGGTTCGAGTCCCATCAGCCACCCTCTTTGTTGTGGGTATACGAAGCTACTTTAAAATTCCTGAAGCGGAACACGCAAGCGCAACAACGTGAAGCGATTGTTCAAGGGCGAAGCCTACCGGCTACGGTATAATGATTTCTACTCAAGAAGGAGATTAAGGTATGAAATTTCTTTGCAAAAAATTCGGTTTGAATCCAAATACGATTTCAATGATTTTTTTACTCGCCGTCGTTTTGGTGTCGTTTTCTGCCCGTCCGGTTCAAATTCACGCCGATCAGTTTTTGACAAGATACGGCGGAAAAATCGAAGGCGAAATTCTAAATAATAACGAAAATTCGCAAAAAACTTACCAAATCAAAAATATCGACGGAGTGGAAATTGAAATCGATTCAAATTATATTGCGAGAAAAATACCAAGTAATCCAATTAGTCCGTTGACAGAATACAACTCGTTTGCGCCTCTGGCGGAAGATAATATTGAAAATCATCTGAAAACAGCGGAATGGTGCAGACGAAATAATTTGCAAGATTTGAACAAATTACATTTGAATCTGGTCATCGAGAAAGATACTAACAACGAAACCGCACGGCGTTTGCTCGGATACACAAAAAATACAAACGGAATCTGGACAACACAAGAACAACGATTACTCGATGCAGGATTGATTCATACTCTCAAAGGTTGGCGAACACAACAGCAAATCGAGGTTGACAGAATTCTTGAAGACAGACGGACAACTAATAACAATTGGCAAAAAGAATTCAAATCAATATTACGCGGTTTGCCCACAAATGAACAATCACGCAAAGCGATTTTGTCTGTAACCGATCCTAGTGCCGCTCCTGTAATTGCGAGTGCGCTTGCGGCGGAGCGTGATCCTGATACGCGGATTTTGTTGATTAGGGCGTTGTCGAACATCGGCACGTCCGCGACAATTCAAGAAATCGCAAGATGGGCAATCAATCAGACCGAAACAGTTTCATCGGTCAAGCGGACATGTTTTGACGAGTTGCGAAAACACAAGGAAGCCCAACCTATAATTGTTGGCTTGTACGCTTCGCAACTGAAACCGCAAAACGGAATTTACGCAATTAACGCATCAGCTCTTGCCATCGCGGAACTTCGCGGAGAAAGTGCAATACCACAATTGATCGATGTTCTAGTAACAACACAAGTTGAAATCCACACAATAAAACCAACCGGAGCAACTATAGATACAAACACAACCGGTCTCAATTGGGGACAACCGAAAGAAGTAAAAGTTACAAGAGAAGTGCAAAACATGGGCGTTCTAAACGCGCTATGTATCTTGACCCGCGTGAATTTTCAGTTTGACAAGATCGCTTGGAAAAAATGGCTAATCCAATCACGCCGCTCACAATACTTCGACGCAAGAAGAAACGATTGACAACAAACTCATACCAAAACCAACGTTCAGTTTTCGGGGATTTAAAACACAGCAACGACACGAAAACCGCGAACAAGGCTCGCCAAGCTAATCGACGGCGTTGGCAACGTGAATTCTGGGGCGATCCGTGCCTTTTATACTAGAGCTACTTTAAAATTCCTGAAGCTGAACACGCAAACGCAACAACGTGAAGCGGTTGTCCATAGGCGAAGCCTACCGCCCATACCAGCTCCGACATAGGACAATCGGGATACTGTCCCGCTTGTCCTTACTGTCTATACTCAAGCTGTTTTAAAATTCTTGAAGCTGGACACGCAAGCACAACAACGTGAAGCGGTTGTTCAAGGGCGAAGCCTATCGCCCTACTGGCTACGGTATAAATTACGAAGCCGTTGACACCAGCAACGAAATCAGACTACTATTCGTCCTCGTCTCCGTCTTCACCGTCAACTTCTTCCCAATCTTCATCGTCATCGTCTTCCCAATCTTCATCGTCATCATCCTCTTCGTCCCAATCGTCCTCATCTTCATCATCGTCTTCGTCCCAATCATCTTCGTCTTCATCATCCTCCTCGTCATCTTCGTCTTCATCGTCCTCTTCGTCCCAGTCATCTTCGTCTTCGTCGTCCTCATCCCAATCTTCATCTTCTTCTCCTTCCTCGTCTTCGTCCCAATCTTCGTCCTCGTCTTCCTCGTCCTCATCGTCTTCCTCATTACCTGCTGCCTCAGCGCGGACAATCTCGGTTGACTTGTAAGTCAGCCAAATTATGGACAAAACGCGGTTGGAATCTTCTACAACGATATTTGGGGAAAATGCAAAAACAGTTTTCACGGCAAACTCTCCTAACTATTTAAGTCGGTCTTATTCTAGCCGCCTCGAACCACTCGAAGCGAAACATCGGGGCATTATCTCAAAAATTTTTTTAAAATAAAGATAGTCCCCTCCAGTTTTCCATTTTTCGTCAGAAAATTTTCTTGTCTTGACACGCAAAACAAAAAAAACGAAAATTTTCCCGATTTCTCAAAAATGACACACTCACGAAAGCAAGCACTACAAAGGCAAAAAAGACAAAAAAGGATAATTTCAAAAGACTTTGTGCGATTTCGTCGCCATTGAGGAAAAAAAACTTCCGCAAAAAACCTATCGATTTTGGTGCGTGTGCTTGTGATCTTGTAAAAAAAGCTGATTTTGATATACTTTTAGCCGTTTGTGGTTTTGATTTGGAAATTTGGTAAAGAAAGAAAATTTGCCAAACGTACCTTGATGAAGAATCCGTATTAAAAACAAATATACCGTAAACCGCTATGAATGATAGACTTTGCCCCAGCTTGAATATAAAAATAACCCAATGTCAGAAATATCAATAGAAAAAAACCGTCGCCGTTCGTCCGCAGATGACATGGCAAAATTGCAAAAAGAAATATCAGTAAGCGAATTTTTTGCCCAAAATCGACATTTACTCGGTTTTGACAATCCGCGTAAAGCGTTGCTAACAACGGTCAAGGAAGCAGTTGACAACTCGCTCGACGCTTGCGAAGAGGCTGGAATTCTCCCCGAAATTTGGGTGCATATCGAACAGACCGGTAAAGACAAATATAAAGTCGGCGTTCAAGATAATGGCCCCGGAATAATCAAAAAACAAATCCCCCTAATATTCGGTAAATTGCTCTACGGCTCAAAATTTCACCGTCTGCGTATGAGTCGCGGTCAACAAGGAATAGGTATTTCCGCCGCCGGAATGTATGGGTTGCTCACTACGGGCAAGCCCATCAAAGTTATGTCAAAAGTCTCACAACGAAAACCAATTCACTACTACGTCATCCGAATGGATACCAAATCCAATCGCCCTGACATACTAAACGGAAACGGCGAAGGTGAAGATATTCCCGCAAACGACGACGGACGGAAAATAATTGAAAAACAAGAAATCGAATGGACAGAAGTAAATCACGGAACCCGCGTTATAATCGAAATCGAAGCAAAATACCAACGCGGTCGCGGCAGTGTTGATGAATACCTTGAGCAAACCGCCATCGCAAACCCGCACATTACAGTTCATTACTCTGATCCCGACGGCAATACGCAACATTTTGACCGCGTGGTAGATCTTTTGCCACCGGAACCAAAAGAAATCAAACCGCACCCGCTTGGGATAGAACTTGGTCGCCTTGCCCACATGATGCACGAGTCAAATGAGACGAGTCTTTTGCGTTTTTTGACCGAATCATTCTCAAAAGTTTCTCCGTCAATAGCAAAACAAATATGCGCCGCCGCCGGAATCAATAGCAAAACAACCCCACAAAAAATACCGCGCAGCGAAGTTGAAAAGTTATTCTACGTAGTTCAAGAAACACATTTTCCGTTGCCGTCAACAGATTGCATTGTGCCTATCGGTGAGGAACAACTCTTGAAAGGTTTGCACAAGGTTGTACCCGGTCAATTTTTTGCGACAGCGACTCGCCCGCCCGCCGTTTATCGCGGCAACCCGTTTCAAATTGAGGTCGGTCTTGCTTACGGCGGAGCACCGGCATCGCATCGGGTTAGTTTGCAAGTACTTGAGGAAATGTTATCGGAAAGCGACGCTCGTACATTGCGGCAATTTTTGATGTCAACATTTGACGGATTGGGCATGGACGCAGCAGATAAAATAATCAAATCAGCCCGTTTAAGACCGAGAGTTTCTCCTAAAAATATTGAGCCGAAGGAATTGACGAGGCTACATGAATCGCTGCAATCTCTGAATTTGAGCGAAGGTCAAACGATGAATGTTTATCGTTACGCTAACAGAGTTCCATTGCAATTTCAAGCTGGAGCTTGCCTTATAACGCAAACGGTTCAAAATCTAAATTGGCGTTCATACGGCTTGAATCAAACTCGCGGTCAATTGCCGCGTGGTGCTGTTACTGTTATTGTGCATTTGGCAAGCGTTTGGGTTCCTTTTACGAGTGAGTCAAAAGAAGCAATTGCAGCGTATCCCGAAATTCAAAAAGAGTTGCGGTTGGCACTTCAAGCTGTTGGCAGGAAATTCGGAATGTTCATGAAACGGCGCGATAAAGTAAAACAAGAAGCCGAACGCCGAAGCATTTTTTTGAGATATTTGGGCGAAGTGGCAAACGCAATTTCAAGAATTAATAAATTTGAACGCGATACGTTGTTAAATATGTTGACGGATCTTGCCCGACAAAAAACAGTGGTTGCGGATGTAAAATTAGGCGAAAACGGCAAACCCGTTGACGACGAAATCTTGACAGACAAAAACGATTTTGGAAAAAACGTGATAATAAACGACCAAACAACAAAAACAGAAATCCCAACCACAGACATAACATCTGCATAAACCCAATATTAAACCGCTTTTGTGCGGAAGGTTTTTACCGGGAGTTCCTTTTTATGTTGATTTGATATTTGTATTTTGCTTGAAATGTTTTTTTTTGAAGGTGTACTATGTAAATAATGATTATTTTTTTGTGTATATTTTTCGGAACTTTTGGGATTTATTGTGGTCTGACGTACCCGATGAGTTGGTTTGCTTTGTATGGGGCATTCCCGTCTGAAATCTTTTGCCCTAACAACACGTCTCCACTCAAACGATAAAAATTTCCATGTATGTTGAAAAATCAGTCCGTATCAATAAAAAAGGTATCGTCCGCACACAATATTTTTTGCGTCAATCCCGCCACGAAGGTAAAAAAAATTATCAAAACGACGCTTCTGAATATCACCAGTTGGGTAGGGTGTGCAAAATTTTACAGTATTTTGTGCGTTTTTTTGGGGCTTTATTTTTTTAACCGTTTGGTTTTCAAGGAGATATATTTTTTGCCCAATCGTCGATTTCTTCTAAGGTGTTGCCCACTAAAAAATCATTTATGTTTATATTTTTAATGCCGCCACGCCTCAGACAAGTGAACGTCATAAAAGATAATAAAAATACTTGCTTCGTTACTCCGTTCATTGGGTTCGGCGATTTTATTCTCTTGTAGTAACCAAAAAGCGATTCAATTACATCACTCGAACAATGCCACACGATCTCCTTGCTCGTATCCGTAGTTGCATGGGATAACTTTTGTTGTTTCTGTTGAATATGAATTGCTAACTCGTTGCCGACCGAACTTAAACGTATATTGTCAGATTTCTGTAATTGGTCTAATTCTAAAAGGGTTGCATTTGATGTCTCAACCGATAATCCTGATTCTTTTAGGTTCTTTAATATCTTGTTCGTGCAACATGATAATTTATTTAATTCCAATATTAAATCTTGATATTTATGTAAAAATTCAAATGCATCCTGTTCTTCTTTTGTCAATTGCGAAAAATTGTTCAACACATCCACTGCCCACGTTATTGTTGCGTCAATATTCATAAAGCGGGTAATTGTACGTTGCTTCGGCGTGAGCAAATAAGCGACCGGACACAATATCGAACGAAATTTAACTTCGGATATCTCTTTCATCAACGCAATAAATCGTGCATCGTTCTTGTAAGCATGCTCAACCGCAAGAGCAAAACGATGACCAACATCAAAATATGAACATAACCAACGTCACACGTATCGCCTTGCAAAGAACGCTCGAACCATCACTTACAACATACTGCGGAGGCTTACCAAGACGAGAACTCACTCGCGCTAAAACTTCACTAACTCTCGAACTGTTCCAACTCTTCTTGACACTAATATCCAAAATCTTGACATCACCGAATGTTAATGCCTTGCCCGAAAACTTAGATGCCGCAACTCCAAGTAGTAACAGCAACTTCCGGTTGCCAATCATTATACTCTCATCTATGGAGAATTCTTTATCCTTCGAGATTTTAGTGGAAAAAGTATGCTCATTTGTAGTAAAACCGGAAAAGAAATTGTACTTCCCAAAGTGAGAAAAACTTATTATGAGAATGAAACTGTGCTTGGATTTAGTGCATCAGGCGATTTGTTTTGCGGTACACCATGCCTTAATCCATTGCTTGCTCTTCGTGAAATTGACATTTAAACGGTGGTTTCTGCGTAACGGAGATATTGTTATTGTGATTGCGGCGAAAGATTGTGGGACCTTTTTAAGATCCATATTATGGTCATCTCAAACGCGAAAATTTCGTGAACTGTTTTCCTCCTCAGCCGTTTTGTCTGTCAGTCCCAATGGAGATTATATTGCAACGGCAACAATTAAACATCGACTTTCTGACGACAATTTTCTCTATCGATGCCCTGAAGCAAACCTAGCAGAGATCATTGAATTCTGGACTATGAAAGACAAGAAAAAAATTCATACCTTAAAATTAAAATCTCTCTCAAATGTGTATTTTGCGCCCGATTGGTCTTTGCTTGAGTTGGAACATTTTGACAAGGATGGCAAAAATATGGTATCGGAGGTAATTGATTTGACCAAAATATTACCTTCACAAAGCGATTCGCAACCCCAAATTGAATTTCGTGAATGGACGAGTATGTCTGTCTCCAGAACCAAAGCGAAATATATTTCCTCAACACCAACGACAGTGAAACTCGAAAAAGAAGATGGCAAACTCATAGAAACTCCTCTCGCAAAACTTACGAGAGAAGATCGAGAATACATTAGACTTGTTTAAGAACTTTAAAGATGCTATAATAGCTATAATAGAGGTCATGGAAAATAAACATGGAAAATAAAAAAGATGCGGCCGATGCCCAAACGGTTCTTTTTAAACGGTTACACGGTGTAAGCCCCGACACGTTTAAAAAAATGTTGTCGATTCTTCAAAGGGAATACGATGTTTTGCATCAAAAAGGCGGTAAACCGCCCAAATTGACGGTCG
>JAIRWK010000033.1 GCA_031268995.1 Planctomycetaceae bacterium | reverse complement strand
TCAATTTGGGCGGTTTACCGCCTTTTTGATGCAAAACATCGTATTCCCTTTGAAGAATCGACAACATTTTTTTAAACGTGTCGGGGTTCACACCATACAACCGTTTAAAAAGAACCGTTTGGGCATCGGCCGCCTTATTTTTAGTTTCCATGACCTCTATTATAGCATCTTTAAAGTTCTTAAACAAGTCTAATTTATTTTTGGCAAATAGTATTTTTAACAATTCCTTCTATTTCATTCTTAAAATATCACTCATCATTTAAAAATCCTTCCTCTCTTTAAATTCCTCTCTCTGTGTCCTCTGTGGTTGTAAAACTCCCCTTTTCGTTTTAAAAATTCCCCACTTCCCCGCCATCTTTTGATCCCAAACTGCCCCAAATTCCGAATTCAGATTCGCCGGCAACAATTCTTGTCATTCCTTCGTCGTAAAAAGTTCCTCCGCTGAGTCTGTCGCCGCAGTGGACGGTGTCGTTGACAAATATTACCGAACCGTCTGCTCTGGCGACATTGACTCCGCGTGGGTGATAGCTTGTCGGCGGAAAAATGCCGACTCCATAAGGATAATAACCCGTAACAAGTTCATCCGCCCTAAAACAAGATGTCGAATTCGGCGGTGTAATAAAAGTTGCCCAAGAATACGGCGACCAACCATCATACCAAGCCGTACCCGCAAAACCAGACGACAATTGATCAACCTCAACAACCCCGCCGCCCGAAATATGCGATACACGTTTGTTCTTAATAAAATCACCGTTCGTATAACTTGCCATACAATCCAACGGCGAAAATGTGTACATTCCATCACTATAATTCGTCAACATCCCGTCAGCATTCAAAACAACAAATTGCCTGATATTTCCGCCGATTGCTCTGTGTGAATTGCCGCCTGCACCTGCACAGCGTTCGGTGAATATTGCGGTGTTGCTTGTGCCGTCTGTTATGGAATGGAATGAATATTCATAATACTTGCCAATCGGTCCTCGTCCATTGGGCAAAATTTTTCCCGATCCGCTGCCCGATAACACCAAACCCGTAAATAACGTAACAACATCACCAAGATTCTGAACATAATTGCCCGACCGCGAATTCGTACCAACAACCACAGACGGAAAACCAATAACATTGCCATTCGACACCAATTTATTCGAATAAGAATCAGACGGACAAGCCATAAACGGCGCATCAAAATTACGCACTTCTTCGGGAAAATTTTGTATCGAATAACATTGTGAGTTATTGTAAGCGAAACCCGCTTGTGGGTGTATGAGTGAGGGATTATTCATTTGAGCCGCGATTGCGTCAAACGCCGCAGCTTGCTCAATGTACGGCAACAACCGAACAAAACCAGATGTACGCCGAGTACCAAAAGGTCCCAACACCTCCGAATTAGAATCACTCGGCGAACCATAACGATCACAACCCGCAGGAAACAATTCATAAACATCATGATAATTATTGGCAGCAAGCACAAGTTGACGCAATTTATTCGTGCAACTCAAACGCCGCGAACTCTCACGAACAGATTGAACCGCCGGCAAAAGAAGCGAAAAAAGCACCGATATTATCGAAATAACAACAAGTAACTCAACAAGCGTAAATGCAAATTTAGTTTTCATGTTTAATGAAAAATTATGAGGGAGGTTACAAAAAATTGTCTTAGGCATCGCTCTGAAATAAAATTGTACTGAAGCTACTTTAAAATTCTTAAAGCTGAACACGCAAGCGTAACAACGTGAAGCGGTTGTTTAAGGGCGAAGCCTATCGACTTACCGGCTACGGTATCAAACGGTCTAAATTGTAATCACATTGTGTCCCTGACGGGACGCGAAATATTTTTGACCTTGTTTTCTACCAACATATTGTTCCTAACGGGACAAAATCGCCGGTTGCATTTCGCTACGGCGAAATCGTAGGGGCGACCTTTACGGTCGCCCCGTCCGAAAAATTGCCAAGTTAAAGGTAATTACCATTTGATGTGTTATTATTTGATTCGTCTTGTTTGTAAACCAGACTTGATTTATCGAAGGTGTAATCATAGACGTTTAATCCGTTTGGGAAATTGCCTTCGGAGCAGTGAATCAAACTTAATCCGTCGTCGGGAGTACCGGGAGTTGCCGGTTCTTCTATAACGTCGTCGCCAGTAGTTACCGAAGTGTAAGTAACATCTGCAAATTTGTAATGCGATAACACGAATCCGTCGGGATTACTTCGGTCGTACCAAGTTCGGTAGGTTGTTACCGCGAAACCTATATCTGGTTTTCCCTCACCTTCTTTATCGTCGTATTCAGCCCAGAATTTTTTGCCTTCGTTATCGTATGTATATGCCAATCCGAGAATTGGTCCTATTAAATCCGTAGTAACGTAGTCGCCGGATTGACCGTCTTGGTTATTTGCTTCGAATCTGGGTTCAAAGTTTTGCGAGTTTATTTCAAAACTTGGCGGATAAAGGAATGTAACTCTTTCGGGGTTAATTTTGCTGATGTCAATAACATGAGCATTATACGAAGAGCTTTCCACAAACATATCGGGTTTGGAATCTTCAATAGGTGCTTTGCCGACAAAATCGCTGTCGCCGTTATCGTTCGAACTGTATTTGACGAACTCGTACTGCAAATCAGTATAAGTTACAGAGCCGTCAGACCAAATAGTTTTGTATTTGCCTTGATAAATTTGCGGCTGTTGTTGCTCGCAGCAACAACCTGTAGCCAAAAGCCCCAAACAGGCAACCAAAATCGTAATCACAAAAAATCGTCTCATTTTTTCTCCTAATTAAAATCTAAAAGTTAAGGGTTATACTGAAGCCGGTATGGGCGGTAGGCTTCGCCCCTGAACAACCGCTTCACGTTGTTGCGCTTGCCCAACGCTCTGCGTTGCAGATTCATCGCAGCTTCAGGAATTTCAAAACAGCTTGAGTATATTTGCCAGTATTTGCCAAAAATAAATTATTCCAAATTCGGTCGATTTTCAGTCGATAGAAATCAACCGAATTCGAATAAAATTAATTTGAAAAATTCCCAATAGTTACCCGTGTACGGGCATGCTCAAGTATGGTTAAATTTTTGCTTAGAGTTTACGTTTTTTTTACAGGTATTGACCTGAATTTACGTTGCTAGTGGGCAAAAATTCGCCGTTTTCACCTGTTGGTGAGTTTTCGTAATCTGAGCGGTTCAAGTCGGGTGATTCGTGGTACATTTGTTGGATGAAGGTGTCGGATTCAGGATCGGTTACGAAGCCAGTAATTGCTTCGGTTTCTTTGGTGTTGATGTTATTTAGTTTGTCGTAATTGTCGTGAGAACCGAAAGGCACAAGTGAGTAGCTTGTTGTTCCGTCTGACCATTTTGTTACGTAAAGTGTGTGATCGGTATCTGAAATTGTGAGGTAGAAATATTCAGCGTCAAGCGGAAACAAAACCTCATCTGACATATCAGCGTAAAAACCGGCAACTTGTTCGCGTGTTACGCTGTCGTATTCTTCGTCTATTCCTTGATATTTAGTTTCGGTGATTGTGATACCTGCGCTTCCGGATTCTCCCCAAAGAGTGATGTATCTTTGGGGGATAGCTGGTGGTTGTGGTGGTTCCGGTGGTTCGGGGTTTCCGCCGCCGTTGTTGCAACAACCAGTTGCAAGCAATGCCGAGAATACCAATATAGCGGTCAACGAAAATAACTTTTTCATACCTAGTTTACTCCTCTCTTTTTAAATTAAAAAACTCATGTTACGCATTCGGAAACCTTCCAAATTTAAATTGGTTTTTTGCGGAAGTTTTTTTACCGCAAAGGCGACAAAGTCGCACAAAGGCTTTTTCTAAAATATTCTTTCTCGCCTTTTTTGCCTTCGCGGTGCCTATACATTTTTGAATGCGTTAAAAAATTCGTTCAAACTGTTCACAATTCTGAAATCGCCTGTCAGTGGCAATTTGGTTAATTTTGCAAAAATGCAAATATTAAACAGACTACGCAATGTTAGCAAATTTTTTCAATAAAAGCTAGCTATTCCGAAAAAACTTTTTATTTTATTTGTCAAAATTAGCAGATTAGTTATATTTTATCTATTTTAACGATTATACAAATTACCTATTTTCTCTATTATCTCAAAATAATTTATGTATTTTATCAATTTTTCTGAAAATATCTAAAACACCCCTCTTGTATTTTTTTTCAAAATATCCTATAATCATGATAATGACTGTTTTGATTATTTTGCCTAATTTGTGTAATTTGTCAAATATCAGTGTGTAAAGTTGAATTTCATTAGATCACGAGATGCGGTTTTGGGGTTGCTGAAATTCAAGTGCGATCAGATAAGAATCAAATGTGAGGCATTGCCCCAAGATAATTTTTCCAAAATCAAAAAGTGGCAAGCGGTGGGTGTCTAGGTGGAACTTCCAAATACCGGACATGTGCCAGCATAAAACCACCCCTAATTTTAGGGCGTTAATGGTAATTTTATTTCAGGGCGATGCCCAACTTCCCAAAAACGGAAAAAAATTTTTTACAGGAAAACCAAAAATGATTACAAAAATTCTTGAATTAGTGCGTGCTATCTTTGTGAGCAAGGTTGACAGTGATAAGAGGTCAATCGGAAGGCGAAAGTTGACAATTGAGACGTTGGAGAGTCGGGAGTTGCTTTCGGCGAGTCCTTTGGGACAGGTTTTGAGTGATTTGGACGAGCTGTATAGTCCGGTTGTTTGTGCGCCAGCGATTAGTATTCCCGCCAATGCTTCCGCGAGCAGTAACGCCGGTCAAGTTTCACAAGCTCCGCCCGCGCCGCTTTCGGAAACTTTCACTTTGCACAGCAACCCGAATTCAAATTTCACAATCTACCTCGATTTTGATGGACATGTTACATCGGGAACACCTTGGAATGAAGGTTTTAGAGATTTTGTAACTCCGGCATTTACAATGGACGCAGACCCAAATTTCAGCGAAGCAGAGCTTGAGATGATTCAATACATTTGGCAAAGGGTTTCTGAAGATTTTATGCCGTTCGATGTTGATGTTACAACTGAGGCACCGCCAGACAATTATCTTACTAAAGAAACACCTACCGGTGATAGTGACGGTCATTGGGGGGTACGTGTTGCTATTGGAGGTTCCAGTTATGACTGGCTTGGTGACAGTGCTGGCGGTGTTGCTCTTTTGGGTTCTTTCAGTTGGGACACGGACACTCCATGTTTTGCCTTCAACCAATACGATGAAAAGGCTATTGCGGAAGCGGTCTCTCATGAAGTTGGTCATACGTTGGGGTTGAGTCATGATGGCGATAGTACAAGAGGATACGAGTATTATGCGCAAGAGGGTGAAGCGACTGGTTGGGCACCGATTATGGGGGCTGGGTATTACAGTGATGTTGTGCAATGGAGCAAAGGTGAATACACAGGTAATACGAATACCGAAGACGATCTGGCAATTATTACCGGCGAGATCACAAACGAGTCTACAGGAATGTTTGGCGGTAATGGTTTCACGTACCGGCAGGACGATCACGGTAATAGTATCCAATCGGCGACGGAGTTGCCCACAAGTGAAAATTCATTTATTGTAACGGGAATTGTTGAGCGCAATACTGATGTTGATTATTTTGTTATTGATATTACGTCGAATAGTGTTATTGATTTGAAAATCACATCCGGTTCGCGTGATGCTAATCTTGATATTCTTGCCAAGATTTACGATTCTTCCGGCAATGTTATTGAGACATTTAATGACCAACTTACATTACATGCCGAATTTTTGAATTTGTCATTAGTTGCGGGAGTTTATTATTTATCGATTGAGGGTACTGGTCGTGAGTATATTTCTGAAACGATGATAGGTTACACTGATTACGGCAGTATTGGTTCGTATAAAATTGAGGCGACGATTACACGCGAAGCCGAACCGCTTGACTCGCCGACGTTGGAAGTAACCGGCGTAACAACGACTACGGTTTCTCTTGACTGGAGTGTAGTTGACGGGGCAACGGGCTACTTGTTGCAATGGAGTACCAATTCCAGCGTTTGGGACGTTCAAACGCAAGTACAATTCAACAGCAACGAAACGGAATACACCGTCGAAGGACTTGAATCCGGAACGCTTTATTATTTCAGAGTGCGTGCGGTTTCGGAAAATGCCTTCTCCAATTGGGTAATGGTTCAGGCAACTACAGAGCGAGAGGTTATAGTGGATGATGATTATGAGGACAATGATTCGTTTGATATTGTTGATGCGGCGGTGTTGGACAGTGAGGCGGATCACACGCCGAATCTTGGGGTTATTGAGGCGGAAAGGACGATTAACGATTTGAAGTTAGTTGACGGGAATGACTATTTCAAATTTGAGATAACTAGTAACGGTTCGGCGGACAGTTATGTGCGAATTGCATTTGACAATTCAGTCGGAGACATCGATTTCCAACTCTTCGACGGCAACAGAAATTTTGTCCGCTCATCCTCAACTACCGCAAACTCCGAAACCATCAGTCTAAATGAGCTTAATGCCGGAGTGTATTATGTTCGTATTTTCTCGTATCGCGGAGCGGAGAATCCAAATTACACGTTGACTATTGTACCGCCGACAACATCCGCAAACGAACCGCCGCCAGCTAACACCACCATCGAGAATAATAATTCATTTGAGACCGCGTTTGATTTTGGTGCGATTACGGCGTTGACGGCGATTGACGGACTTGAATTGAAAGCCGGTGAAATTGCGGACTACTATAAGTTCACGTTTACGGCAACAGGTGACGCGAATAGTTATGCAAGAATTGATTTTACTAACGCAAACGGCGATCTTGCGGTTCAATTATTTGACTCTTCCCGCATGTCTGTCAAATCAAT
>JAIRWK010000021.1 GCA_031268995.1 Planctomycetaceae bacterium | reverse complement strand
TGATCTTGAACCGTGTAAGGTGCAAGCGGTGTTTCGGTGCCATTGATTACGGCAAACGAAGTTGTTGACCGAACACGATCCCAATTGTCATAATGATATTTTGTACCGGTGTAGTCATTGGTTCCCACATCAAAAAATGACAAAGATTTATCAATTCGTTCACCATAATAGATTATTTTCGCGATTGTTTTAAGCCAGCTTGTATCATTAAAATCAGGCAATGTCGGCGGATTCATTGCTATTCCACGTTTAACTTCTATAACACGATCACGCCAATCATAAATCTGATAATCAATTTGCCATTTTCCGACTTGAGCGAATTGTGCTGTGGCAACTTGCCGTCCTTGATTATCGTAAATTGAAGTTGTGCGATAAAAATTTGTGCCAAGCGTTCCGATACCGCTTGTTGGTATCAATTGGTAACGATCAACATGTAACAATGAACCTGACGAATTGTATGTATAGCGTGTCCATGATACCTTAGCAGCATTTACCGAAACTCCAACAGGTTTACAATTAGAAATGGTAATAACATTGTCTGAAAATATGGAACAAAAATAAAACCTTATCTTGAAAATTTTGAAGAAAAATTTCATCTGCCAACTATCAAAGTGGAACGAATATAAATTCGATTCAACTTGACAGCCAATACTAAATCTGCGGTCATTGTATGCGCAAAATACAATCATAAAGCAACTTGCCGTTTTTGAATATTAGTGAAACAATAATTCCACTTCATTCTTGTAATATATCACCAAAAATTATCCCCAATCACTCTAATCGTACCAGTAATTTTAGGACATATCAAAGGTATTGGACAAATGCACACAACTACAACGTCACATTTTATTCAAATTTTGTCTCTCGCAATACTTAATTCTTTAGCAAGTTTTTGCTCAACTTTTGTTACCTCTACTTCGTAATACGATTTACCCAGATACGATGGTAACATACTGCGAATAACTGCTCGTAAATACACATTTCGAATATTTTGTACTCTGTTATTATACCTTTTGATCTCATTTTCAAATTCTGACAAAGGTAATTTTGTTAATTCTGTATACTCTACTAAATAAGTACTGACTTCATTATCATTCACCGAAATTAAGCAACAAACCGCCCATAACCAGTCTCGACAGTAATATTGTTCTCCGTATATTTTAATTGGTATAAGTAACGTATCAATGTCTTCCGAAACGAAAATTTCAGAATTATATTTTGCACTTTCCAATCTATTGTACAATCGGTGGACTAAAAAGCGTTTATAAATAAAATCAATATCATGTTTCATACAATCACAAACATCCATGCGTTTGGGCAACTTCTTTATAGACGATAACAATTTTTGTACACTAGATTTATTCAGCAGATCAACAAATCGAAGAATTACATTTGTTGTCTCAATTTCTTTTTCTATGCCAACCATGTGACAAACTATCCATCTTGAATGGGTAATTCGACGTGACAAAACAACTATGCCGTACCAACAGTCTATCGCCTGATTATATTTACCTTTTTTAAGAAGTTCATACATACGAAGTTGCCAAACAGTGGCAAGAAAAGTTACTTCATCCAAAAAATCTAAAGAACCGTGCATGCCTTGCATATCGTAGCCCTTTAACATATTTTGCAGAATACGGTCAGTCGGATCCCACACACAATTGTCAATTTCGTTAGCCTGTTGTACGATTGTCAATGTTTTATGTAGTTCATTAAAAGAAGCCAAAAGTTTTAGTGGTATATCTTCTTGGGGTATGTCTTCCTTAATGATTTTGCGCCATAACTGACCAATATTTATTTTAATGGACAAAAGATCTGAACGCTTGCGAATAGGTGGTAGATGTGAATTTTTAAGCAATGCAGATGCTTGTAAATAAAGATCAGCGGCATTGGTATTCCTATCCTCCGCAAACAAATTATATGTTAACAACTCGCATATCAAAATAAAACTACAATACACCATAAAAACTATCTTCATCTCGCTCTCCTTTCTTAGACCTGACTTAAAAATTGGACTTTTGCAAATTTTATAACGCGCTGTTATAAATAGATTGCACTAAATATTTGCTACTTATTGAAACAGAAACATTTGGCATGATTTATAACGGTATTCGTGAAACCCTTATTTTCCTATGATTCCATTTTTGATGGACATAATTATTGTTACAATAATACCTTAAAACCGACAATATTCACACAGTTATATTCTGATACTTACATCATATACTGAAACTACTTTAAAATTCCTGAAGCCGAATACGCAAGCGCAACAATGTGAAGCGGTTGTTCAAGGGCGAAGCATATAGGTATTAAGTTAGGGGGTTAAGTCATTTGTAATCCAATAGTTATCATTTGCTTTTGAGATTCGTTTTCATTCATGTTACCAACGAATTTGCCCCAACTTTGTCCGTGATTTGTTATCGATTCGCCCTATTTTGCCTTATTTTGCTCTTAATATTTTCCGATAAATTTGTAAATAGCCACACATCACCCGACGTTTTGTTGAAACAACTACTTGAAAATTAAAAACTTAAACCCTTAACTTAATACATATGGGGCGAAGCCTATCGCCCCTCCGGCTTCGGTACACACATAAAGGGTCATGTGCAAGCAAAAACGGTGAGCTTACGTGTATATTTTTTGTCCGCAGGTGTGCCGTTTTCACTTGCATGTGATCCTACTAAAGTCATAATTATTCAGATGATGCGGTTACGTGTAAAGGCGTGCATTCTTCTTGTAGTTTTCCCAAGCCACCAGTACATACCTTAATATTTTCAATATTAGCCCGAGGTGTTGATCTTCTTTCTCTCTCAAGACATTTTTTTCTTAATGCTTCGTGAAGGCTGGTGTCGGCGAGATCGATGGCATAAGCGTAGTAGTCATCCTCATCTTTACATGTAAAAATACGATCTGGCATTGAAAAATTAATTCTCCATCTGGAACCGTCATTTGTTTCGAGAATCAAGTACCCTGGGCTTGGAGTGGATTTCCCTCTGGATTCCTTCACTTTAAAAGCCTTTTGTAAGTCATGAAGCAATATACCATCAAAGATCGTGACCCTTGACAAATTACCTTGATCTGTAACAAGTTCGTAGTTAACTATCAATCGTGTCCATTGTTTATCAACGAAGCCAGGACTTCCATAAGGTCCGAGAATAGAAAACGCTTCATAAAGCACAAAGGCTATAGATGACAACACTAATGTTATTGCAAAGACTATCACTAAAATAAGAATCGAAAAATTTCTCATACTCAATTTCTATGGGTGGTTAAGGGTTATACAAAAACTCATTAATGTCTTATTCAAGTTATTTAATTTTTTTCGTAATACATTAATTTGACGGCATCGTCAAGCAATTTGTTTGTAATTTTTTATGTAACATTAGATTATAAATGCCACTTGGTTTTGTACTTTTGATAATATTTATACATGTCGAATTAGTCCATTTAGGGCAAAATTTCTGATATCCAGGTGGGGCAACTTAAAAACCAAACATACCAACTCAAAACACTTAAAAAATGATTTTGCATTAATTTATTTGAATATAACGAATTATGCCACGATACAATCAAACTAAAAAAGACGAATTTAAAGTCTGAGGAGTATACAAGCTATATAATATCGGATAGATATTTCCATCTCCATCAAAAGGCAACGGTGGAAATGACGGTAACGGCGGTAATAGCGGTAACGGCGGTAATCGAGGCAATTGCGGTAATGGTGGTGGGACTGAGGTACGAGGTGTGGGACAACATTTATCATCGGGAATTGTCAGGCAATGTTCCTCTTGTGTGTCATTAAACTTAACATGAGAACGTGCAACCGCCCAATAGTAAATATAGGCGACATCGGTACACGGTATGTATATTTGAAAATGTAATAGACTTCTTCCGAAATATATGTTGCATTGAGCTCTCATAGCACGTAAAAACTCCGTATCACATAGAGCTTTATCTGCACCACATGTTCCCCAGCATAAGTCATGAGCGTTACATGCCGGTGTAAAATTGAAAAAAAGATAATCACCAGGCACTTTGGGACCCGCCTTTGGTCCACAACCATTTTGATTTGGAGTTACAAATTGACAGAGTTTTTTGCCAAACATATCTTGGAGCAAAGAAGGCTTGTTTTTCACGTATGTGTATAAATTTAACCCATCTCCCCGATATTTAATTGGATCTCTATTTATAAGTCTTCCCAGCCCAACGTGATAATACCTATTCCTGTACAGCATCAATCCCGTTTCGTTATCCAGTACCTGCCCAGTGAAAGTTCTGTTCCAGTTAAAATCTGTTCCCATTTTTGGTGAGAAGCTAGCGTCGAATATGTTTTGTTTGCCGAAGGCATCGTAGGTGTATTGTTCTTGGATGTTTCCTGTTGGATCGCAGATTGCGATTACGTTCCAATTTGGGTCGGCGAGGGAGTATAATATT
>JAIRWK010000349.1 GCA_031268995.1 Planctomycetaceae bacterium | reverse complement strand
TACATAAAATGCTAAAAATCGCACACTTCCGCGTAAAAAATAAAACAAATTGGATAAACAAAATAACTCAAAAAATACAAAACAACTTAAAACAAAACAACTCCGAAAACTCCCCCAATCGAACAAAACACTATTGCTGAAAGGGGACATTGCTGTAACCGCCATTCACTAAGAATGACCTTGATTGGTGGTATTATAAACTATGATAGAATGGTTTAGGATGTTATTAAACAAGTCTAATGAATTTTAAAATAGCTTGAGCATAGCTGACCGCGGTTTTTTCGATATTAAGCGGTTGCGTCGAGAGACGGAATTGGGAATATTTTGGGTTACACGAATTCCGGCGAGTACAACCGTCATGATTGGTGAGCAGGAGTTTCCCGAATTGTTGAAAGCGTTAAGCGAAGACGTTTTCGATGCTTCCGCAACTCTTGGCAAAAACGAACCGTTACCGGTTCGTTTGGTTGGGTTTCGTGTCGACGAGAAAACCGCTGCGCGGCATCGGCAAAATTTGTGCAAAGCCGCTAAAAAACATGGTATAGAAGTGAATGGAGAAATATCATCTGTAAGTGTTTCCTCTTTGAGATGCATTCAAAGAGATACATTCAAAAAATTAGTCCAACAAGAACAACTTCAAATGGTTGGCAAATTTGGAAGACAAAAAATGGAAAATTAATCAATGAACTGTATAAAAAATTAATTGAATTAAAACAGTCGTAATTTCGCATAATAAATCTGCGTATATACTTCGAGGGCAAATTCTACCTTGCGAATTCCTTTCGTATAAGTCTGTCATTATTCGGCATCAAGATTCATTTCAATCGCAGTCTACACCGAAGCCGGTATGGACGAAGCCTAGCACCCATACCGGCTTTGGTATAAACACGGCAATGCGGTTCGCTAAGATCAAGATTTCTATTTTTTACGAAACCAAACCCTAAATTTCATGAGATTAACCTTATTCCCCCCAAAAATCCCATTTGCAAACCTTAGTCTCCATTTTGCCAACAAATTTCAATTTTTAAGGCGTAACTATCTTAATCAATAGCCATTTATGCTAAAACAATTCTTGTTCAATCCAGAGGGGTGGAGTAAAAAGCATTTCCTCACCATCCCATAACCACTTGACACAATAGTAAATTGCAGTTACAATGTCCGCTCGGGAGTGGTCGATAATAGCTCAGAAATTTCTACTTTTGTAGATGGAATTGCGTCCGGTGCGTTTGGAATATGGGTCGATAATGACACAGATTTTTATTTTTTGTGGGTGATGGGTTTATGGATATTGCGATTGCTTCTGATTTGGCGTATGTTGCTCATGTGGGGACGTTGATTCGTTCCTTGTGCGAGAATAATCTTGACAGCGAATTGAATTTTCACATTATTACGATGGATTCGCGAGTTGTTACGGATGAGACGCTCGATAAGTTTTTCAGGTCGATTTTGTCAGATAAGGTGAATGCACAAGTTCACCTCATCGACGACAATAACCCATTCGTTAAACAAATACCGCAAGGCGGTATGATTGTAAGTCGCGCGACATACTTGCGATTTCTTGCAGCAGAGATTATTCCGGCAGACAAGATATTGTATTTAGATTGTGATATGATCGTGTTGGATGATTTGCGATCTCTTTTTCAGACGAATCTTGAAAATCGTCTTTTGGCGGTAGTTCCTGACCTTTTTGTTGGTCCGTCGGCTATAAAACATTCTTTGTCGTTGCGCTATTTCAATTCGGGAATGATATTGATCAACGCAAAGAAATGGCGTGAAGAGAAATGGTTGAATAAAGTACAACTTTTTATCAAAAACAAATTCACCCCAATGTGCATCGGCAAAAAACATTATGGCGATCAAGATATTATGAATATGATAAGCGTTGGAAAAGTAACCTACGTCCACCCGCGATACAATATGGTTAATCCGATTTATTTAAGAAACAGTTTTTTTAAGGGTAAAATTTTTCAAGAGGCAATTAACAAACCAGCAATAATCCATTTCGCAGGCGGTGCGAAACCTTGGAATAATTGGGAAATTCACCCGTTAGCAGATAAATATATTTTCTACAGATTACAAACCCCATGGGACGAAATTAAGCCGCAAAAGCCAACATTAAAAGTTGTCATAAAATATCTGTCAATGTGGTTCAAATATAATTTTCCTTTTGTGGTTTATCCTTTTTCAGAACTGATCAGAAAATTAAAAGGCAAAGGAACACGCACAATTCCGTCAGAACTAATCGAAAATCTAATGATCGAAACAACAGATTAAACGGAAATGCGTTTTGGGCGGGATGGATTTTTTTAACACGAAAAAGACGAAAGACACGAAATAGGATGTGAAAAAATTTTTCGTGTCTTTCGTGCTGAAAAAAAGTTTTTGGTATATCGGATGGGCAAAAATAAAAATCTTAAATCACGCAACGGATTCAGGTCTGTTATTGAGAGCAATAAAACGGTGAGGGCAAATACCGAGTTGCTTGCGACTCTGAAAGCAGTTGTTCCGCAATTTTTTGACGCGCAAGATAATTTCAAAATTGACAAATTGGAACGCGAGTTGAGGGATTCTGATATTGCGGAAGTTAAAGATGGTTATAGGCTTAATTTTGTCGGCAAAGATTATGCGCGTTTGCAAACGGGGCGAGTTGCGGAGACGGTGGTTGTTCCGAATTGCAAGCATAATCGTAAAGCGGAAAATAAAAATAGCGGCAATGTTTTTATTACGGGCGACAATATTGAAGCTCTTCGTCATTTGCAAAACGCTTATAAAAATAAGATCAAAATGATTTATATTGATCCGCCTTATAACACGGGTCATGAATTTGTTTACAAGGACGAGTTTGAATTTGATGATAAGATGTTGAGGAAAGTGCTTGGTTATGGTGATGAGGAGGTTGCGAGGTTGAAATCTATTCATGGGAAGAGTTCGCATAGTGCGTGGCTTACTTTTATGTATCCGCGACTTAAAATTGCTCAAAAATTGCTTACGGAAGATGGAGTGATTTTTGTTTCTATTGACGATAACGAGCAAGCGAATTTGAAATTGTTGATGGATGATATTTTCGGCGAGGGCAATTTTGTTGCGAATTTTATTGTTATTCGTTCTGAAGGCGGCGGGTTGGCAAAGCAGGCGGTTGTGGGTCATGATTATTTATTGATTTTTGCAAAAAATATTTCAAACTTCATGCCGCTTGGCAAAACAAAAGATATTAGAGGTAAAGTTGTTTTGAGGGACGGTGAGGAATATTGGATTGAGACAGACTGGTTGCGTAAAGAGTTTGGCAAATATGGAACTTGTCTTTATGAAGATGTTGAAAAATATTTTGGGCGAGAAAAGAAGGAAGAAATTGACAACAGAATAAAAGAAGGTTTGTACATTTTAGTCAAGAAAAAAAATAAACATGTCGTAGGACGTTATCGAAAAATAAAAGACGATGCGTCAAAATTTTACACTGTCTTAAAGCATTTGAACAAAAACGGTAACGCGGATTTAGAGCAACTTGGTTTAGGTGAAATATTCGATTATCCCAAACCGATTTCGTTGTGCAAGGAGTTAATTTTGGGGGCAACGATTTTTAGTAACGACGACATAATACTTGATTTTTTTGCTGGTAGCGGTAGCACCGCCCACGCCGTCATGCAACTCAACGCCGAAGACGGAAAAAATAGAAAATTCATCCTCGTACAAACCGATGAACCAACAAACCCAAAATCCAAAGCATACCAAACCGGTTATAAAACCATTGATCAAATTGCACACGACCGTATTACATTCGCCGGCAAAAAAATTCTTGACGAATACAACACAAAACAAACACAACTTGACCACAACAATAAATCAACTTGGAATAAAGATATCGGTTTTAAACACTACCGTTTAACCAATTCGGATGTCAAAAATCTTGACAAAGTTATTGAATTTAATCCGTTGGATACGCAGTTATTAAAATCTGATATGGTTGAATCTTTCGCGTTTCCGGCGAGCGAGACAAACGGAGCAGACGTATTGCTTGCAACATGGATGTTAGCCGACGGATTTACTTTTGACACGCAAGCCGAGACAGTCAATCTCGCAAATTATCAAGCACACTACATCAAAGATGCAACAACTCTCTACCTCATTAACCCAAATTGGAACACAGAATCGTTGAGAAAACTCGTTAGCAAAATCCGCCAAAACGAATTGCCGGTAAGCACGATTATAATTTACCCGTATTCATTTTCTTTCAGTGCAATGCGTGAATTAAAAATAAACATCAAAAAGAATCTAATCACTACGCCTTCAATTATAGACAGATATTAAAACCAAACGCCCGTTCACAATATTTTTCTGCACGCAATGCACCGCCCTGAAATAAGATTACCATTTGCACCAAAGTTAAGGGGTGGTTTTGGGGGGCTAGAGGTGGTTTTACGTTTCTACTCAAGCTGTTTTAAAATTCATGGAGCTGATTACGGAAGTACAACAACGTGAAGTGGTTGTTCAAGGGTGATGCCTAAGCACAACAAATAAAAATCTTCCTTACATTTTCATTTTTTTATCTTTCGTGTCTTTCGTGTTTACGGAATTTTAATTTGTGTTTTTAACGATTAGAATTGTTCTGTCGTCGTGATTTCCCTTTGACCAGAAATCCAGCCAACGTAATAATGATTCGGATTTCTGTTGTGGTGTTTTGGTTTTGTCAAAAAGTTCTGGGCAACCGTTGGGTTCTTCCTCGCAACCATTTTTGAGTTTTTGTTCGTAAAATTCAATCCAACGTTGCCCGTCACCAACTGCCGATTCTGACGGAAAAAACGGATCAGTAATCCCGTCCGTAACAAAAATCATAGACTCAAACGTCTCACAAAACGAAAACCGCAATCGCTTATGAATTGCTTCAGCAGTGATTTCGTCTTTCATTGTCAGAAATTTCGTTTGACCGGCAAATTCGCCGCCGTCCGGTTCGCCTGGCACAAACACGCCGTCCGTTCCATTCCAACGCAAAATCGCCGCCCCGCCGTCGCCAACCCAATACGAAACAATTAGCCAACACTTCAAATTTTCAATATACTTAAACGCAGCACAAAGCAACGTTGTATGATAATTTTTCATTTCGGCTCTGCGTTTTTGTGCTTCTTCGTGAATCGCCATGTACGCAGCATAAACGGCATTATGAAAAATATTACTGAATTTATCCGTATTTATCTCTTTGTCGCAGGAAAACATCAGCAATTCATGATTACCTTGACGTTTTTGTAACGTATCATTTATTTCCTTTATCCAGCCGGACAATATGTTATTAAATTCGCTACTTAAATTTGTTCTGAGACTTGCAATAACAGTATGACAGGCAATTTCGGAACCCTTGCGCGAAAATTTTGCACTGCCCGCACCATCGGCAACCGCAATAAAATTCCAACCCGTTTTCTCATCAAACTCAAAATAAAAACAATCATCGCGCGGCTTACCGACATGAGCATGAGAACGCCCGCGCTGACTTGCGGCAATCACCTCAAAACTTTTTGCTGGTTTTGTTGGGAACATTCTTTGTTTTGCCGGAACATAATCAACTTTTTCACCCCGCGTATCAAAATCCTTATTTTCATAACCTTCATAATCGGCAACAGGTAAATTTTGCCATAAATCGCGCGGATGAGGATTGATCAAAAACGGTCGTGGTCGCCATAAATACGAATATTTATCTTGTCCGGCTTTTTTGTCGTCACGGCAAAAACAAAACCAAAGATTACTATCAATTGTTTCTCGCGGAGTTCCGCTAATTGTGAGTTTATTTCCTTCAGAAGTTACCGCAAATCCTCTGTTGCCGAAATTAAGATTCGGGACTGAACGAACAATTTTCACGATGTCGGCAATAGATGTGAAATCTACCACATGTTCGTAAGGAACACCAACAGACCCAGCCGGAAGATTGGCGGAGTTAATTATTTTACTAATTTGTTGTTCGAAATAACCGTCGGGACGAAGATCATTTTCTTGAATCTTATACCTAAAAACAACTGTAAAGTCTTCAAAATTCGGTTGAGACATTTGTTGAGGCGGGTTAGTGTCTGTTGTTTTACTGCCAATTCGTTTGGTTGCAATGTCAGCGGTTTCATTGGCATCTAAATCTTGTTCAAAGTTTTTGAGTTCCCGTTCCGGTTTTTGATAAATTTCGTTATACACCGTAGCCAGTAGGGCGATAGGCTTCGCCCTTGAACAACCGCTTCATGTTGTTGCGCTTGCGCGTTCAGCTTTAGGAATTTTAAAGTAGCTTTATACAACGTTGAAAAATTTAATGCTTAAAGGGTATTGCCATTCAATACCACTGTTGGCTTTGACTCCGCCGATAATTGGAAACACAATAGCGAGTACCCCTAAAATTACAAGTGCTACAAAACCAACAAGAATTACAATTAGTACCGCACTTACCGCCAAATAAATTATCATACTTATCATCCAATTCAGCACAATTTTACCGTGCCGATCCACCAAAGGCTCATTGTCCTTTTGAATTGCCCAAAGAACAATAGGTACAATCACTCCCAACCCGCTAAAAGATAAGAGTTGCGACAAGTGAATCAACATACAGTAGGTATTAGTCTTCATTCCAAAAATCATAATTTTAATCGGTGTTTATCACCGCTGTTAAAGGTTTTTAAAAAATAATTTATACGCAAGCTGTTTAAAATTTCCCAAAACTGTACACGCAAGCGCAACAACGTGAAGCGGTCGCTCAAGGGCGAAGCCCATCGCCCTACCGGCTACAGTATAAATTGGTTTTGTGCGGTTGTTTAAAATTCGTGAATGCGTAACGTGAATAACATTTAGCCGAGATTAACGCCATACGAAACCGCTAGTTCTGCAAGACCGTGATTGAAGCCTTGACCGACAGCGCGGAATTTCCACTTGTCGTTATACCTATAAATCTCACCGAAAATCATTGCCGTATTCGTACTGGCATCTTCGGATAAATCAAATCGGGCAATCTCTTCGTTATTATCATTGTTGACAATTCGAATGTACGCCGAAGAAACCATTCCGAAATTTTGTTTACGCGATTCGTAATCGTGAATTGTTACCGTGAAGGCTAATTTGACAATTTGTTCGGGGACTTTGTTCAAATTGACGATTAGGACTTCGTCATCGCCGTCACCTGCGCCGGTCAAATTGTCGCCGGTGTGTTCAACACTTCCGCATGTTGATTTTAGTTGGTTATAAAAAATGAAATCCGCGTCGTTGCGAACCTTGCCATTAGCCGTAACCATAAAACAACACGCATCAAGATCAAAATCCTCACCCGCCGTCTGCCGAGCATCCCAACCAAGCCCAACATGAACCGTACTCAAACCCGAAACCTGATCCGAAAGCGAAACATTTGCCCCTTTAGTTAATGAAACACCCATCGTTTTATTTTAAGTTGATGTGTATTGCCCAACGCTGTAAAGTTTGGACAAAAAATAACGAAACCATACCGAACCGTTAAGCCGTCGGTACTCCAAATAACCGCTAGACGGAACACTTTATACCGTAGCCGGTAGGGCGATAGGCTTCGCCCTTGAACAACCGCTTCACGTTGTTGCGCTTGCGTGTTTAGCTTCAGGAATTCTAAAACAGCTTGAGTTTAACACAGTATCAAGTTTTCGTCAATACACTCAAGCCATTGCAAAATCCCGTATCTGATCAAAAAAAATGCTATTGCGTTAAAAGCGGGCAAATTGTTATACTTCCCGCAACTGCAAAATATCCGCAAGGGAATTTTTTAAAACCATTTTAAAAATCAGCACGCAGATGACGTAGATTTGGAAGAGATATTCGCCAGATCAGAAGATAGAATCTGATCTGCTATACTCAAGCTGTTTTGAAATTCCTGAAACTGAACACGGAAACGCAACAACGTGAAGCGGTTGTTCAAGGGCGAAGCCTATCGCCCTACCGGCTACGGTATAACATCAACTAATTTTATTTTTTGTACAAAAAATGAGTGAACAACAATCCAATGGAATTGGTACGAAATTTTTGATAATTTTTGCGTCTGTGGTTGTGATTTTAGCGGGGGCGAAGGCGGCGCAATCGCTTATTGCGCCTTTTTTGTTGGCGGTTTTTTTTGCGATGGTTTTGATGCCGCCGCTTCGTTGGTTGAAGCGGAAGGGGTTGGCGGATTGGCTGGCGTTATCGGTTTTATCTTTGGTTGTTTTGTTGTTTGGGATTGGTCTTGTTTGGATTTTGAGTTATTCGTTGACGGATTTTGCTGACCGGTTGCCGAACTATCGGGAGAAGGTAACTACGGGTGTTGCCCAAGTCGATAATTGGATCAATAACGCAATCCAAAAATTTGACCAGATGGAAAAATCCGTACCAAAATTTCCCATCTTGCAAGAAAAACCAATCGAACAAATACCGCCAACAGAAATCACCACAACAATTCCTCCAACTACACCAACCACACAACCGCCCGAAAACATAACGCCGGAAATCACTCCGTCGCACGAACCTTTTTCGCTTTTTAATATTGTTCATTTGGATACGCTTATTGGGTATATTCATCTTGGGGTGAGGGAGATTTTGAATATTGCGACGATTTCGTCGTTGATTGTTATTATGGTGATATTCATGTTGATTGAGGCGGCGTGTTTACCGGAGAAGTTGCGGTCGGCGTTTGGTGGTCGGGATTTGTCGAGTGAATATTTTAGAAAGATTGCCGCAGATACTTGGAATTACATGCGAATTAAAACCATCATCAATTTACTAACTAGTTTTGTTACAGCAATTGGTCTTTGGTTTCTTGGCGTTGAGTATGCGTTGCTTTGGGGGATTTTGATGTTTTTTCTCAATTATATTCCGAATATTGGTCAAATTATTGCGTCGATTCCGCCTATTTTGCTTGCGCTGCTTGATCAAGACGCGACGATGGCGGTTGTTGTAACAATTTGGCTGGTTGTGGTGAATACGGCGTTTGGTTATGGAGTAGAGCCGCGTTATCTTGAGCAAGGGCTTGGAATTTCGGGGCTTGTTGTGCTTTTGTCGTTAATTTTTTGGGGGTGGCTGTTAGGTCCAATTGGAATGTTTTTATCAGCTCCTCTAACGATGGTTCTAAAAATCGTGTTGCAAAATGATCAGAAAACACGTTGGATCGCTGTTTTATTGAGTAATCATGCTTCCAACTCGCAGAGATAATTAGTGATCTTTGCGCAAAAAGGACTCAAGCGACATAAAGGACACGAAGGACAGAAGGGACAAAAGATCATTCTCTCAATATTGGGAAAATTTTCAAAAACCGATCTTGAGAATATTTTGTCCCTTCTGCCCCTAAAAAAAAACGCGAAACACACTAAAATAAGTTTCGCAAAAAAATTTGCAAAAAATATATATTACGTGCTTCGCGTTTTAAAATTCCTGAAGCTGCGGTAAACCTACAACGCAGAGCGTTAGGCAAACGCAACAACGTGAAGCGGTTGTTCATATCGCCCTACCGGCTACGGTATAAAATCAAAAAACATCCATTACTGATTCCCATTGTCCTAAATGTCCCTCGTATCCTTACTCAAAAAAGATCATAATCCCCACTAATTTACTCATGTTACGCATGAGTAACCAACGCATATACCGAAGCCGGTATGGGCGGTAGGCTTCGCCCTCGAACAATCGCTTCACGTTGTTATCAGCTTCAGGAATTTCAAAACAGCTTGAGTATAATGAGCAATTCAACCAAATTTGTATCATTTTGAAGCAATTTTGGGCAAATTTTGTCTTTATTGAACATTTAGGCGGGCAAAATTTGTCAATTGTAGAACAACAATTGCCAATTGTAGAACAACAATTGCCAATTGTAGAACAACAATTGTCAATTGTAGAACAACAATTGTCAATTGTAGAACAACAATTGCCAATTGTAGAACAACAATTGCCAATTGTAGAACAACAATTGTCAATTGTAGAACAACAATTGCCAATTGTAGAACAACAATTGCCCAATTGTAGAACAGCAATTGCCAATTGTAGAACAGCAATTGCCAATTGTAGAACAGCAATTGCCAATTGTAGAACAGCAATTGGCAATTGTAGAACAGCAATTGGCGATTGGAGAACACCAATTATACTCATCGCACTATGAAATTCAGTTTTTATTTTGTAATTTCGGTATAAATAACCACAGAGAACACCAGAGGTTTTTG
>JAIRWK010000347.1 GCA_031268995.1 Planctomycetaceae bacterium | reverse complement strand
GATAAAATATTCAAACGAATCGTCAAAGAAGCATCCGAAGACGGCTCTTGGGGACAAGGCTACATCGGAAAAGTTTACACAACCGCAATAAACCTCACCATACTACAACTAGAAAACGGCATCTTGCCGATCTATATGCGATAATTTTTATTCGAATTCGTGTACGGCTTCGACCAATGAGATTGCGTTTTCGGTTGGGGTTTGGGGGAGGATGCCGTGTCCGAGATTGAAGATGAACCCGTTGTTTTGTTTTTGTTTTGCAAGGTTGATGATTTTTTGTACATTTTTTCTGATTGTGTTGCGGTCGGTCAAAAGGATCGCAGGATCGAGGTTTCCTTGTATTGCATAATTGCTGCCTATCAAATCCCACGCTTTGTCAATCGCAATTCTCCAATCAACACCAATTGCACTCCCGCCGGTAGCAGCAATATTTGGCAATAACATAGGATTGCCCGGCGCAAAATGAATTACCGGCACACCCACCGAAATCTGATCAATAAGTAACTTTGAATAAGGTTGAACAAATTCCGCATAATCTTCAACCGATAAACAACCCGCCCAACTGTCGAAAAGTTGTACAATTTGTGCGCCCGCCGCAATTTGCCCATTGAGATATTTTGCGGTTGAAGTAACTAATTTGCTCATCAAATTTGCCCATTCGGACGGGTAAAGGTGCATGAACGCTTTGACATGCTGGAAATTTCTATTGTTCGCAAATCTATGATTCGAATTCGGCTTGGGATCGCCAATTACATAAGTCGCCAACGTAAAAGGCGCACCAGCAAACCCAATCAACGGCATCCGATTGTTCAACCCCTCACGAGTATAACGGACAGTATCCATTACGTATTGGAGTTGATTTTCCGATTCGAGTTCGATTACATTGTCGACGTCTCGCGGATTTCGGATTGGTTTCGTAACAAGCGGACCGCCCTCGTCCGGAAAAACAACCCCAAAACCCATCGGCTCAAGAATCAACAAAATATCCGAAAATATAATCGCCGCATCAACTCCAAGACGCTCAACCGCCGTAAGCATAACCTCAGCCGCAATCGACGGCGTTTTGCAAAGTTCGGTAAAAGTAAATTTGCTTCTGACTTCCCGATATTCTTGCATGTAACGCCCCGCTTGCCGCATAAGCCAAACCGGAATCCTATCAGAATGCTGCAAACGAACCGCCCGCATCATCGGACTATCATCAATAATATGAGACATTTTTTATATGATTTAATTTCAGGAAATTTCTAAAAATACCATTTGCCAAAAAATTGCCAAAAACGAATTATTTCAAATTCGGTCGATTTTTATACCGTAGCCGGTAAGGCAATAGGCTTCGCCCCTGAACAACCGCTTCACGTTGTTGCGCTCGCGTGTTCAGCTTCAGGAATTTTAAAGTAGCTTCAGTATAGTTGGTAGAAATCGACCGAATTCGAATAAAATTAATTTTTAGAAATTCCCTTCAGTATGTCTATTCGTTTCCGTTCAAATATTTCTCCGCATCCAACGCCGCCGTACAACCGCCCGCCGCCGCAATAACGGCTTGCCTGTAACGCCCGTCCGCAACATCTCCCGCCGCAAAAACGCCGCGTACACTTGTGTTGCCGCGAAATGGAATAGGTCTCGTTATCGTCCCGTCAGGATTCAAAGCCAAACTGCCGCGTAAAAAATTCGTGTTGGGAACATGTCCAATCGCAACAAAAACACCGGTTATCGGCAATTCCAAATCAACTTTTCCACTCGTACCCGACAACATTATGCCCGTAACGCCTTTTTCGTTTGTTCCTATGATTTCTGTTGGTGTGTAGCTTAGATGGACAACTATTTGCTTGTGTTCGGCGATTCGGTTTACGAGTATTTTTGATGCTCTAAATTCGGCGCGGCGATGAATCAAATGAACTTTTGACGCGAACTTGGCAAGATGAATCGCCTCCTCCAACGCCGAATCACCACCACCAATCACCGCAACTTCATGATTCCTGTATCGCGGCAACGCACCATCACAAATCGCACACGCACTAACACCGCGATTTTTGTATTGTTGTTCGGAGCGGAGACCAAGATATTTTGCACTTGCACCAGTTGCGATTATCACGGTTTGGGATTCGTACAAGTTGCCTTCCGCGCCGGTGAGTTTGTGTGTGTTACCGGTAAAATCCACCGAGACAATTTCATCAGTAACAACTCTTGCCCCAAATTGAACAGCTTGTGAGCGGATAAGCTCCACCAACTCCGCGCCGAAAATGGTGCCGTGTTCCAAATCACGAGGCGGAAGAAGTGCAACACGATCAGACTGAACCGCTGATTTCACGTAATCGCGAATTTGTCCCGCCGGAAAACCGGGGAAATTTTCAACTTCACACGTTTGAGTTAATTGTCCCATCGGCAACGTACCGCTAACTTGATTAGCTTCAGTATATTGCCCCTCAATAACAAGCGGCGAAAACGCCCCACGCGCCGTATAAATCGCAGCAGTCCAAGCCGCAGGACCACTGCCGATTATTATCACTTTTTCCATCTTAATACTCCAATAAATATATACCAGTTACGGTATATCTCTCAGTTATAATAAATATACTCAAGCTGTTTTGAAATTCCAGAAGCTGAACACGCAAGCGCAACAACGTGAAGCGGTTGTTCAAGGGCGAAGCCTACCGCCCATACCGGCTTCGGTATAACAATCGGGTGAAATGATGTCCTAATTGTATTACAGCTGTGTGGTAATTGTATTACGTTAGTTGATTTTTTTCAAGTGTGTGTTGAAAATATAACGTAACCGGTATAAACATTTATTTGGTTGTGTTATACTGAAGCTACTTTAAAATTCCTGAAGCTGTGGTAAACCTACAACGCAGAGCGTTAGGCAAACGCAACAACGTGAAGCGGTTGTTCAAGGGCGAAGCCTGTCGCCCTACCGGCTACGGTATATAGTTGGCTATTAAAATATGGGTTGCGATTGACTTGAAGCGATTGCGGATATTGACGGAATAATTTTTTGAGTATTCGTCAATTATCATGCCGCTGTATAATTTTTCGGTCAAAGGCGTTTTTCCTATCACAAGCAACGCCTTGCAAACCAACTTCTTAAAATCTTCGGCAAGATCAATATGACAATCATCATCAAAACCCTTCTTGTATTTTTCGTTCCCGTAATCCGAAAAAACACAATCATAAGGCGGGTCTAAAAACATAAAATCATCTTTCATCACAATATTGAAAATATTTTTATAATCAACATTACAAATCTCCGCGTTTTGCAATAAATCACTGTGGTATTTTGTAACCAAAGAAGTATTAAAATGTTCATATCTGCCAAAAGGCACATTAAATTCGCCTTTGGAATTGTAACGAATCATTCCCGAATAAGCGGTTTTGTTGATGAAAAAATAGAGCAGCGCGTCGGAATATTTTTTTTCCGTGAGTTCATTGAACATGTCTCGAATTTGGTAATACAACGTTTCATTTTTGTCTTCAATTTTTTTCTTTGGCGTTTCTTGTTTTAGGGTGTTGAATTGTTTAAGGTTGGTTTTGTAGATTTTCTCTATCTCGCCAAGCTCTTTTTTCAAAGCGGAATAATTTGATTGAACGCTTTTATAAAAAGTCATCAATTTAGCGTTTATATCGTTTATTATTGCAATTTTAGGCTCTAACCGAAAATACAAAGCACCGCCGCCAAAAAACGGTTCAATATATCGACCTTTGTAATGCGGTATATGTTTTTCTATATTTGGAATTTCGTTTGATTTTCCACCTCTGTATTTAATTATCGGTTTCATATATTCAAGCTCATGCTTTGCTCTCAAAAAAACTCTTTTAGGAATTATTTTGAATATTTTTTCATCACGACAGACACGAAAAGTCTCTTATAGGTATACTGAAGCTGAACACGCAAGCGCAACAACGTGAAGCGGTTGCTCAAGGGCGAAACCTATCGTCCTACTGGCTACGGTATATCGCCCAAAAATTTAATGTTCAACAAACGGTTTTACGTTAGGGCTTTAATGTTAATTTTATTTCAGGACGGACTTTTCGTATTTTTTGTAACTTTCGTGTCTTCTGTGTTAAAAATTATACCGCAATCGATATAGAATTTCGCCTACCTCTTGTCGAAGAATGGATGTTGTGGTAGCATTTCGCTTTCGTCTTGGGCAAGCGTTCGCGTAAGTGTGAAATGGCATTGTTTCCAAAAACTACCAATAGAAATTCAAACTCTAATAATTAAAAATATGAATACGAAAGTACTTTATTCGGTTTTCAAACGTAATTTTGTCAGTTACCTTTCCAACCCGACAGGTTACGTGTTTATTTGTGTTTTCGTGTTGCTTAGTTCAATTGCGGCTTTTTTGCCGGACGAATTTTTCAACGCGAATCTTGCGAACCTTGACCAACTCAATCTCTGGTTTCCGTTAATTATGCTCGTTTTTGTTCCGGCAATTACGATGGGAATTTGGGCGGATGAAAAAAGACAAGGTACGGACGAATTGTTGCTGACGATTCCGGCAAGCGATTTTGATATTGTGCTTGGTAAATTTTTTGCGGCGGTTTGTATTTATTTTGTATCGTTGCTTTTTTCATTTATCTGCAATTTATTGATTTTGCGTTACCTTGGTTTACCTGATTTCGGGCTATTTTTATCAACTTATATTGGATATTTTTTGATCGGGATAGCAATGATTTCAATTGGCATGGTTGCGTCGTTTGTAACCGGCAATCTTACGGTATCTTATATTCTTGGTACGATTTTTTGTGCGCCGCTTATTGCGGTTCAATGGATAGACGCGGCACCGATTCATGCTGATTTTGCGGTGATATTAAAGTCGTTCAGTATTGCGGCGCAATTTGAGCTTTTCGGTCGTGGTATTTTTAATTTGTCCAGCATAATTTATTTCGGCATGATTACCTCAACAATGCTTTACTTGAGTATGGTAATGATTGGTCGAAGGCATTGGGCAGCGAATCGCAAATGGATCGGAATTTTTCATTACACAATTCGTACCGTGTCGTTGTTAGTGATTGGTTTGAGTGTGGTGTTTATTTTTCGTAATTATGATTTGCGGGCGGACATGACGGAGGAAAAACTCGGTACGCTTTCACCGTCAACAATAGAATTGCTAAAAAATCTCAAACCCGAAAATCCAATAGTAATCGAAGCCTTTTTAAGTCAAGATGTGCCGGATTCGCACATTCAGACGCGGCTAAATATTATTTCAACTCTCGACGAAATTCAGGCAATTTGCGGTAACAACGTCTCCGTACAAATCAACCTCAACATGCAGCCAAACACAAACGAGTCCTTGCTCGCCAATCAACGTTACGGAATTAAACCGCAAGATGTCGCTTCGCCTTCACGCGGGCAACATGTTGTGCGAAGTATATTTCTTGGAGTTGCTTTTAGGTCGGGGTTGAATACGTTATCGTTACCGTTTATTGATCGCGGGTTATCGGTTGAGTATGAGTTGGTTCATGCGATTTGCAGTGTGGCGATGCCGACAAAAAAGCGTGTTGGTATTTTGAAGACGGATGCGGCGTTGTTTGGTTCTATTGATATGAGTTCTTATCGGAGGTTGCCGGACTGGGCAATTATTGACGAGTTGAAGAAGCAATTTACGGTGGTGGAAGTTGATCCAAAGGAGCCGATTTCTGAAAGGTTTGACGTTTTATTTGCCGTTCAACCTTCTGGGCTTGCCCCGAATGAAACGCAGAATTTTATTGACGCGGTCAAGAGCGGTCAGCCAGCGGTAATTTTTGAAGACCCGTTTCCGGTTTATGTTTCGGGAGTTGTGGGTACGGCGGAGGATCGCGGCGGGGCGGGCATGATGGGAATGTTCGGACGCGGACAACCTAAAGGCAGTCTCGAACCGCTTTGGCAATTTTTGGGCGTGCGGGTTGATGGTTCGCAAGTAATTTGGCAAGATTACTCGCCGATTCGCAAGGTTGACAGAATACCGAAAGTTTTCATTTTTCTTGATCGAAGTACAGAAAATAATTCAAAAAATAAATCTGCCGATAATCCATCTCCTTTTTCAGAAGATTTGGTTACATCAACGTTGCATTATTTGATGGTTCCGCTTTCAGGACATTTGCAAACAGAGCCGACAGCGACGAACAAATTTACGATGACACCGTTGTTGTCCACTTTTAAAGAGCCGTCTGGAGTTGTGATGACGCGGGCGTTGCAACGCGGGCTTCGTGATGGTACGTGGGAACAATCTCTCGTAACTTCACAAGGTGGAAAAAATATAGCCGTGCATGTAACTGGAGAATTAGTTGCGCCGCCGCAACCAAATGTTGAAGCCGGTCAAAAACCAGTGTTGCCGGAACCGATCAAGATAAATGTAATTTTGGTTGCGGACATTGATATTTTGTCCAATGAAATGTTCGGATTGCGTCAAAATCCAATCGCAAGCGGCGGCGGGTTAGATTTTGACAATGTTAATTTCGTGTTGAATACAATTGACAGCGTGGCGGGCGACAACAGATTTTTGACAATAAGAAACAGACGACCAAAACATAGAACGTTGTCAAAATTCGACGCGAATACAGATTCGATTCGCAATGTTACAAATCAAAATTTGAAGAAGTTGCAAGACGATTTCAATAGTGCGGTTGAGGGTGAGCAAAAGAAATTATCATCGGCTATTGAAAAGTTGCGGGCGCAATATACGACTGGTTCGTTGAGTGAGACGGAGGTTGCGCAACGGTTAGCGACGATGGTTATGGTGCTTCAGAAAAAATTTGAGGCGGATGAGGAGCAGTTGAGGCGTGATTTAAATATTGCGGTGAGCAAGGCAGAAGTCGAGTTAAACGAATACATTCGCGGAGTCAAAGGGCGATACAAATTAGCGGCGGTAGCAATTCCGCCAATTCCGCCGTTGTTAATTGCAATGACGGTTTTCTTCATCCGCCGAGTACGCGAAACCGAAGGAATACCAAAATCAAGATTGAAAAAAAATAAATCAATAAACCGCTAATGGCATCGCCATGAAATAAAATTACCATTACTGCCCTAAAATTAGGGGTGGTTTGAAGGGGCTAGGAGTGGTTTTATCCTAACACGCATACGGTATTGGGAAGTTTCTACTAGACCTACGAGGTAAAAATAGTGTAACCGTTCACACTTATTTTTTGTAATCGTTCACAGAACAGATTTTAAACACGAAACACGCGAAAGATCACGAAAAATAGTTTCGTGTTGTTTCGCGGAAATTTCGTGTATTTCGCGTTAAAAAACAATTTCTATCACCGCACAAACGAAAAACCGTGTGGACGGTTACAAAAAATTTTTTGAGATGAAATTTGTATTCAATAAAACTGGCAAAAGTTATTATACTCAAGCCGTTTTAAAATTCACAAAGCTACATACGCAAGCGCAGCATCGCGAAACGGTTGTTCATGGGCGAAGCCTACCGCCCATACCGGCATCGGTAAGCAATAAGGGATTTTCTGTTTTTTGTGGATTTACGCTTATTGAGTTACTTGTGGTGATTGCGATTATTGGTGTATTGGTTGCGTTGTTGTTACCGGCGGTTCAAGCGGCGCGGGAGGTTGCGCGGCGAATGAGCTGTACGGCGAAACTCCGACAACTCGGTATCGCAACTCACTCATACCACGACGCATACAATTCTCTACCAGGTTACGATTTTGGTGCGAATAACCGCGACCCGTCAGGCTGGGGACTTGCCAAATACTCAACATTTGTTGCTTTATTGCCGTTTATCGAATTGAATCCGATTGCGGAAGAATTACAACGAGAAGATACTGATCCAAGCAATTCCTATCACAGTGTAGCGGTCAGCGATGGATCGTTTGGAAAAATTCCTATCCTCAATCCAAAAATATCAGCTTTCGTTTGCCCATCGGATCGCGGCTCAAACTTAAAAGCACGGGAAATAAATTATATTGACATGGGATTGTCCGGCGATGGGACTGCCGCATCGGCTACGAGTTACCAAGTTTCAAGCGGTGATACGCCGTTTGTGTGGGGCGGTCATGTTGGTAGAGGTGCTTTTATTGCAAAAGAATGGCTCAACTTGGGCGATATTACCGACGGAACAAGCAATACAATATTGATGAGCGAACACAGAATTTCTCTCAACGACAGCAGACATTTTTTAGATACAAATATAACTTCGGTGGCGATGTCAACAGGTTTATGGTTCATGGCTTGTTTGGCGGAAAGAGGTAACGGAATATTTCCCGATACCGCGATTATTGACCGGCAAATCGGACGCAATTGGGCTTCCGCATCAACAAACGCAACATCATTTTGCACAATAATGCCGCCTAATTCTCCGGCTTGTACGGATAGTACGGGTTGTTATTATTCGGGACCGACCAGTTATCATTCCGGCGGAGTTAATATTTTGCGTTGTGACGGTTCTGTTCAATTTGTTGGGGACACGGTTGACTGCGGGGATTTGTTGCGGGAACCGCCGACGAGCGGAGTTTCTCCATTTGGCGTTTGGGGAGCAATGGGTTCAAGAAACGGAAACGAACCAAAATATCTGCCGTAACCATTTTCTGAGTGATGTTATACTCAAACTTTTTAAAATTCCTGAAGCTGAACACGCAAGCGCAACAACGTGAAGCGGTTGTTCAAGGGCAAAGCCTATCGCCTTACCGGCTACGGTATATTTGTTCGCTTGTTTCATTAATTTTCTGTCAACTCTTATACTGAAGCTACTTTAAAATTCCTGAAGCTGAACACGCAAGCGCAACAACGTGAAGCGGTTGTTCAAGAGCGAAGCCTATCGCCTTACCGGCTACGGTATAAAAATAATTATGTCAAAAATAGAAATGAATAAATGTACGTTTTTCGGGTGTGTTTTGGTTTTTGTTGTATTTTTAATTTTTGGTTGTGGCGGTGTGAAGTTATCCGGTTTGGTTCCGGTTAGTGGGGTTGTGATTTATAAAGACCAACCGCTCGACGATGCAACTGTCGGCTTTGTACCTAAAAATTTTAAAACCGGAGACCGTATCGGCACGGGCAAAACCAATGCACAAGGCAAATTTGAGTTACGAACGATTGGAGAGTTAGGCGTTTTGCCGAATGATTATTGTGTGATTATTATCAAAAATGTTGAGGACACGAGCGGCAGCCAATTGCCCGAACCAAAACAAAAAAACAGATCAACCTCACGCCCAACCGAAAAAATCAAATCCCTAATCCCCAAACGTTACAACGACGCTAAAAATTCCGGCTTAAATTTTGTTGTCGGTAAGGACGGGCTAAAAGGTGTAAAGATCGAGCTAGTGGATTAAAGCATTCGCCCAAAAATTATTTCATCCGAATTCGGTCAATCTTCTGTCGATTTTCAGTCGATAAAAATCGACCAAATCCGAATAAAATTAATTCTTAAAAAATATCCTTTTTCGCCTTCGCGGTATTTACCGTCCCCGCTCTTTGCGAGGGGCAAAAAGGACATTGCCGAATCGCAAAAATTACCGTTTTACTTTTATCGTTTTTCCAACCTCAAATGACGTGTTTGTTCCGGCTTTTAGCGGGATTTCTATTTCAAATGGGGTTGTTATTGCGTCGTAAAATGTTGTGTCTATCGTTTGGTATCGTGTTGAACCAGCAATTCCTTGTGAGCCGTCCGAGTTTTTTGTATAGACAAAATCATCGTCAACATCGCGTGTTATGACAACCTTGAATTTACCGGCGGGAACTCCGTCGTAGTTATAAGTTTTCATGACCGCTTTACCGTCTGTGTCCGTTCCCGTTGTCGCTTGAAATTTTTGCGGCGGGTCTGACACCAATTGAATAATAGCACCTTCCAACGCTTTGCCTTCTGATGTTACGGTAATTGTTACCGGATGTAATTCCGGCAAATCTGTCGGCTTGGCGGAGCTGCCGCACCCTGCGGCAAAAAACAACACCCCAAGCAATAAAGTGAAAATATTTCTTTTCATAATAATTGTTAAATCGTTTGTACCCCTAATTCATTAAATTCGAGGTATTTTTTTATACTAACGGGAATTTCTAAAAATTGATTTTATTCGAATTCGGTCGATTTGCAGTCAATATAAATCGACCAAATTCGAAATAATTTGTTTTTAGCAAATAGTATTTTTAAAAAATTTCCTATACCGATGCCGGTATGGGCGGTAGGCTTCGCCCTTGAACAACCGCTTCACGTTGTTGCGCTTCCGTAATCAGCTTTGCGGAATTTCAAAACAGCTTGAGTATAACTCATGTTACGCATTGGGGAACTTCCAAAAACCAACTGTAACGGAAGCGTCCCGCTTACGATTTCGGAAGCGGGGACGCTACCGTTCCTTGCCATACGAAATCATGTAAAACAAATTTTAAAATGTTTTTACAGTGATTTACTTTCACCACCCGACGGGGTTCCCATTGCGCCCCAAACTCCATAGGGACTTTGCCCACTTAAACCCGCACCTTGTACTGCTTCGGGTAAACCGTTACAGTCAACATTCTCGTTGACAAAACTACACGAACCGTCTGCTCGTCCAATATTGACTCCGCCGTTATGATTACTGCTTGCCGTGTAAATTCCCCAACACTGTTCCGTATTGTTGCTCTTCGGGCAAGTCGGCGCGTTCGGCGGCATAATGGTTGAAAAGCCACTGTATAAAATCAAACCATCCAGATAACGCGAACAACGCCGTCGACTGGATGCGCTCTTTAATGTGTTGCCGTTTGCTCGTTGTAAACAGAGTTGCGGTCTGATATTCGATCCGTTCTGAATATCCGTACCGCCGGCATCGTTCGCCACGCCGCCTCTGGTACGAGCGTCATTGGCTTTTGTGCTTGCAACACATTCGCTGATCGCAATTGTATTGCTTGTTCCATCTGTAATTGATTCCATCTTCTTATAATAAAGAGGATAAAACAACCCGCGTGACGAAACATCATTTTTACCGCCGCCAATGTGAGTGGCATCGCTAACTTCCAACGCCCCATCGCCGTAAGAAACCACGATATTTCCTTTAGCTCCATTGGGACCCGGCGTTTTCACATCGCTATCCGACGGACACTGAACAGCCGCGAAATTTGCTTGCGTTTCGGCAAACCCCGATTGTCCGCTTGCGGGCCATGGTCGGTCTGTTGCAGAGCGAATGGCATCGAAACTCGCTGACGCTTCAATAAATAGGAGCAAACAGTAGGTTGCACTCCAACGCTGATTACTAGCGGTAGTTGAGTGACATGGATTGAACGCTGCTGGAAATTCTTTCTTTGCGTCATGATGGTTGTGCAGTCCAAGTAACCACTGTTTCATGTTATTGCTGCATTGCATTCTTCTCGCAGCTTCACGTGCGGCTTGCACCGCCGGTAAAAGTATCGCAATCAAAACGCCAATGATTGCAATCACCACCAAAAGTTCAACAAGAGTAAAAGCCAAAAAACCAAGACAAGGTTTAG
>JAIRWK010000241.1 GCA_031268995.1 Planctomycetaceae bacterium | reverse complement strand
CTATAGTATTTGGAATAAATTACGTTGAGATCACCCTTCCAAAAAGAAGAAAAGCCAACAGGAAAATTAAAAAATAACGCATCAAAAAGCTCATCATTCTCTAACATCTCACCTTTATTTCTAATACAATTCGCAAGATGAACAAACGAAAAACGCTGTCGCATAACTTCGGGAGTTGTCCAGTACAGTCGTATGTACTCTTCTATTCCCTTACCGTCATATTTACATTGTGAACTTAAAGAAAGACGGTATCGTACGAATCTAGTATCACCCGGAGGATATTTACCAACTAGCTCCTCCTGTTTGTCTACTGGTAATAAATTAAAGACTACTTCAGGATATGCCCCCGCAATTTGATTCAGCCCATCTTTCGATTCACCTTTGGCTCTGAATTCTTCTACCATTTCCCGTCTTATGCGTTTTTCCTCCTTTTTGAGATCGTCAAACTGTTTCCTTTTGTTCTTGAAACGGATCGGCATTGATAGACTACCGGACAAATTTTCTTCCTTACCCAAAAAAGCAAAGCGCAATCTCGGATTACCTTCATGGAACTTTTTTTGTTCTTCGTCTTTAAGATAAAAACCCGCCGTATCAAGAAACAGGGTACGACTTTCTCTATTCTTTAATGTACTGTAAAACGGTTGCCCATTTGACCATTCAGTCCTCCATGGGCGTAAAATATGCCCTGTTTCCCTAGCAGATATAAAAGTTATGGAATGTTTTTTGGCAGGAAAAGTTTCAGATTTAATATCAAGGTGATAGCCCTTTTCATCATCCGTAAACACGACCGATTCAAGCATCTCAATCGGTTTGCCAGTCTTGTTCGTTACAATAACACGAACATAAAACCTTTCTCCGAAGTACGGTACCTGCGGCGATATTTCTATATTCCCCTCAATCCCTTTGGGCAAACCTTCAATCCATTTTGCACCAACTAACCGCTCCGGCTGTATGAACGCAGATACGTCTGTTTGCGCATTTACCGAAACCAAAACCGGAAACACTACCACTACCACTACCACTACCACCACCAATAACAATAACAATAACAAAATTTTCCTAAACATTTTGGTTACTCCTAAAAAATTTTTTTATAAATCACATTTCTAAAACTTGGCATGAAACATTATATCCACCTCATGTTAAATTTTGGCTTTCGTTTTAATGTAACGACAACCTATCCATCACCGACCGTACTCAATAGCGAAACTCTTTTGCTGCGTAACAGCCCCTTAACTTAACGCAAAAAAAACGAAATTAAAGTGCAAAAGAGCATATCACTCATTAATACCCCTAGGATACGATAATTTCTGAATATGCTGTATCTGTTGTTTGTTAAAATTACAGTCAAATTCCTTATAAAAAATGTGATAATTCATTATGGTTTGGTCTGATATACTTACGGGATCAGATAACTCTTGACCATCATTATGCCCCCCCAGAAAACTATGAAGTACCTCGTGAGCAACAATACGATCAAAATATGTGTCGGTATCAACACATGTTTCAAACTCTATATTCTCTGAGTATTTTAATGGGCATATATTTTTACACTCACCATGTGTTACACACTTATCACGTAATGTTTCATAAAAAATATATGCCGTATGACCATTAGTCCCCGATAGATGCTTGCATAATTTCCCATTATCAACCATCACACAGTTGAAAGCAACCCTGCCTTCAAAACCTTCATGATTGTCATGATCGTCATAATGACCTTCATAAGCTGAAATTACATGGATTGTCCAATAATCCTTACTAGATTCGGGTATTGAACGATAGGGTATTCCTCCATTTTCCCTTTGACCGTATTCCTGATCATTCATTTCTCCTTCCCATGTTTTCATGTTGGTAGCTCTAGAGTCAAGAACAGGTGCAAATGGTAGTTCTTTAAATTCATTTTTATCATATTCTTTAACCAAAACACATGCTTGCTTTAGCAGTTGTGTTAGTAAAGCTGTTTTGGGTAATGGAGGTTGTTTGTGTAAATCGAAAGTTTGATCTTCGTTCTTAGGCTCCTCCTCTCCCCATTTTTTATCTTTATCTGCATCCGCAAAAAATAACTCTCTCCTTGCTATTACGTTATCTCCTTCGGGCGGTTTTTTATAATCCATTACAGCAATATCCTGTATATTGTATCCAGGTTTTTCCATTTGGTCTAGTTCGCACCATAGAGTTCTCCAAACGGTGAGTAGTTCTGTTTGTACTATTTGTTCGTTGCCGTTTCCGCCTGAGATGATCGGCGTTTTATAATTTTTATCCGACGAATCAGTTGTTCGTATAACGATTTTTTCCATTGCTTCCTTGCGAGGATGTCCGGCGATTATAAAATTGGCACCGGGTTGAGCGGGATCTATTGACAGACGAACACCGGTTTGCGTACCTTTTTCTTCGGTCATACTTATAGAGAATGTCTTATAGTTCATTTGGCATGTACCGTTATCGTTAATGCCGCTACCGATACGATCACCTTTAGATGTTTCACATTGATTCATTGGATCGAGTACAGTGAAAGATATTGTTCCTGTAAGGTCTTGGGGTATTTTCTCTTCAATTTGAACATCTATTACCACATGATTGTAGCTTCCTTCATTAGGATCAATTTTTTCGGGAAAAACTTTTCCGTCGGCTAGTTTAGCGAACCTGACTTCAACACTTTTTTGTGCCGTTTCATAATTTCGCCAAGTAATGGATTTCAACTTTGCCTGAAATATATTTTTTTCATCGCTATCAATTGGATTTTTACCATTTTCTTTTCGCGCCGTAATGTTGTGATTACCTTTACCAAGAGTATTACCGTCATCAACCTTGCCCTTATCACTTTGATCAACTGCAAGAAAAAACGACTCTTGATCATCAGTAGTATTATTGAGACTACTGGCAAAACTAGAACCTGTGTTATCACTTGGAATTCCGCTTTGCCAGTAAGCCTGTGATTGAATCGACGTTGAACGCGGATTAAATTTTATTGATGCTGATTTTGTCTGTGTTGATTTTGTTGATGCTGATTTTACAGATGCCGCTTGAACAACCGGCGAAGTAGCCGCCGATTTTTTATACAACTTAACATCAGTGAGATCAGATGGAGTGTAAATGACAGAATATTCATGTTCATCACAATCCCAGATAACATTACCATCTTCCGTACTTTTAAATTCGTCCATTCCATACGCTTTTTCTTTGCAAGTCGGCATGTTTATTTTTGCAGCAATAAAATCCATTTCACAATCAGCCGTTAATATCGTTTCATAAGAAATGTTACCGGTACTATCATAAACGATATTTCCATCTGTTCCACGCTTCGGTTGTTTTACTGAAACGATAAATACAACTCGCCAATAACCAGCTTTAGAAAAATTTACCGTTGCGGACAAATCTCCAGAATAAGAGCGGGTACATGAAACATTGACATTGTCGGTTGTACTTTCACTTTGATTATAACTTCCATCTGATGTTTTAGTTGCCGGAAACGAATCTGAACTTGACGATTTGTAAAACGCAAGATAACTATACGATCTATTTGTCTGATCGGCTGCCAATTCATTGCTGGTGTTTGGATCACCGCTGAATATCTCCGTCAAACCTACTACATAATTTTGGTCGAGTTTGACGAGTGTTGAGGTTTCCGTTTCAGCAGTAACATCAGACACCGTTACCCCAATTTGTGTAGGAGTAACGCTGAATGAAACTTCGCCAAACACTGCTCCGTAATTTACAAGCAAACAAGCAAGTAACATAATTACAAACTGTGGTAGCAAACCAAACCTGTTTTTTTGTTTATTCATAACAAATTTCTCCGTAAAAGTTGATGTTGACAAGTAACGAAAGTATACTGAAGCTACTTAAAATTCCTGAAGCTGAACACGCAAACGCAACAACGTGAAGCGGTTGCTCAAGGGCAATGCCTATATAGGCGGTAGGCTTAGCCGGCAAAAAAATGTTCCACATTACTACAATCACGTGTCCAACTTCAGGAGTTTCAAAAGGGCTTGAGTAAATTTCATGACCCAATAAAACTGATATACCGAAGCTGATACAGTTGGCAGGCTTCGCCCATACCGGTGCCTGTAATCGACATCAAACCAAAAACATAAAATAACCCAATTTTTATTTCAATATTTTTCGATTGTTTCGTTTTTTCTGTAACATTTTTTCTTGTACATAATTTTTATCATCAAGGCAAAGTCTTGAGTATTCGATTTTTTCTATTTGAC
>JAIRWK010000199.1 GCA_031268995.1 Planctomycetaceae bacterium | reverse complement strand
TTCGCCTGCGTTAATCTCTCGCATCCAACTTTGCAAGAATGTCGTTTTACCGGTTTGTCGAGGCGCGTGAAGAGACCAGTAAAGCTCATCTTTGACGTAACGGTGCAACTGCGCCCCGCACAAGCGTTCCGCTGGCGGCAACATGTAATGATCATCAGGACGGCAAGGACCCGTCGTATTAAAAAATCGAACTGAACGTTTCATAGTCAACATTCTACATTAGAGGGCAAGTTTTTCAATAGACAAATTCCACAAAAAACATAAGCAGTGGGTTGCGTTTTTGGGCAAGTGAGAAAATTTAAAAATTGATCTGTACAAGGATTTTAAAAATCGGTACTATTCGCCTGTTCTGCGATCTGCTCAATTTTTTTGTTTTTGGGGCTGGAAGCTGGTAGTGTTATCAAAGCCGTGTGGTTTTGCTGGTTTTGGGTTGTGGAACGTGTTCGGCTTAAATTTAATAAAAGCGTGGAGGCTTAAATGAACAAGTTGGTAAGCACTGTAATTTCTGCGTTGGTAGGCGGAATCGTTGGTGCGGCGGTAGTTTTTTTTGTTCCCGTCAAGTCAAATTTTGACACGTTGAATGTTCGCGAGTTGAATATTACGGGGCAAGCGAGAGTGATTTCTGCTGACAAGAAACCTGAGGTATTGATCAAGGACGGCGGAGTTTTTGCGACGAATGTATTGGTTGGTGCGCGGGTCGTGGGTACGCAGATACAAGGGCATGTATTGATTGCGAATCGGATGTTGACGAGTCCTGATAATTTGCTGATGGCGGCGAATACGCAGTGGCAATTTTACACGGAAATCGGGTCAACAAAAGAGAGAGGCGGAGAGATAATTGTCCGCAGTGCTTCGGGTGCTGTTAGTGGTAAGGATTTAGACAATACGCCGAAGGATGGTTGGGCTTTGCGCGCTTGGTATATGGATGGCGAGAAACCGGATGTATCGTTTCTTTCAAATAAGACGCAAGAGATTAGACCGATTGCCATTTTGAAGCGGGTTGTTAGTCAGGATGCGGGTACGGACAAGACGGCTACAAGTGTATTTGCCGATCCGTCTGCGCCGATTACGTCGAGTCCGTTGTCGAATCCGATTCCAAATAATCCGCTCAGCACGGCAAATCCTGCTGCGGCAGGTGTAGGGCGACCGGTGAATACTGTTGCAAATCCGGCGAATGGTTCTGTTGTGTCTAGTCCGGTTGTGCCGAACCGCAATATTACCGGCGATGTTGTTGTCCCAACTCCAAACATCAACAATCTGCCCACGACAATAAATAATCCCATCAACACCACTCCGCCAAACGTTGCAGGTGCTAACACTGTTCCAACACAGTAAAAACCGTATTTTAGACGTTGATAGCGCAGATAATAGGAGGTTAACGCGGTAAAAATATCGCGTAGATCATTTATGTCTGCGTTCTCTGCGTTCCATATATTCCATGTGGTTTAGTAAAATTTCAATTTGTTTTGTTTGGGGTTTGTTTATTGTTGGTGTGGTTTATGGCGAGGAGTTTTCGCCGCAATTTTCAGACAACAGCAATTCACAGTTTAACCGTATTCTCAAGACTAATAATTCGGACAGCAATAATTTGCGGACATGGGTTAGTGGTTTTGGCAATTGGACGGGTATGGGCAATGAGACGAATTCGGACGATTTATCAACTTTTTATTCTTCGGGTTTTGCTGTTGGGATGGACAAGTTGATGGGTCAGAATTTTTTGTTTGGAGTTACGTTTGGTTGGGACAGGACGACGGTGAAGCCGTTGCGATCAAGGAGTGAGGATTTATCGGCGGGGCATGGGCATATTTATTTGCGGACGACTTTGCGACGGTTTTATGTTGATATTGAGAGTGGTGTTGGTCTTAGCGATTGTGCGCAATTGAGTAGTAGCGGGTTGTCGAAGGGGTCGGCGTTTCAATGGAATTGTCAAATTGAAGCGGGAACGTGGTGGGATGAGGGTTTGATGAAAGTTGAGCCGTTTGTGTTATTGCAAAATGCGATGTTATTGCGGAGTGGTTTACCAGATCGGGACAAGTCAGCGGCGATTGCGGGAGTACGGTGTTCGTGGAAATCAACGGGTTTATTTTCAGTGTCGACTCCGCGAATTTATGGTGGATTGATTAGAGAATTGGGCAATTCTGATGTCGTGGCAACAAGTTTATTTGCAGATTCGCCGACAATCTTTACTATTCCGAATCAAAAAATAACAAAAACACGTTTTTTCGGAGGTTGTGGGGCGACTGCTTCGATGGGATCAACGTTGGACATTTATTTTCGGTACACTACCGAAGCTGCTTCGCGTTATACGTCGCATACTGTGCTTGTCGGCATGAATTGGATTTTTTAAAACCCATCATATATACTGAAGCTACTTTAAAATTCTTGAAGCTGGACACGCAAGCGTAGCATCGCGAAGCGGTTGTTCAAGGGTGAAGCCTACCGCCCATACCGGCTTCGGTATAATGTCAACATTATGAGAATCAAATATACATTTTTATTTTTACTGATTATTTTAGTCGGGTGTCAATCGTTTGTGCCGGAGCGTGGGGACGGTGCGGGTGCGGCGGGCAAGCGGGGTGTATTCTTGGAATCTGTGAAACGTTTATTTTTGCCGGATTTTGACGATCCTGAATCTTCGAACAATTTGAAGGTTGCCGACAACAAGAATAATAAAAATAACGATAATTCAAAACATGTGTCGTCTCAACCGCCACCGAATTATGCTTATGGTAATTCGTTGTCCGCTTTTCCACAGCAAAACGGTTTTTATCCAAATCAAAATCCAGATCCAAACCAAAACTCAAATCCGACAACATTTCCGCCTTCTTATTTGTATGATACGAGTATTGCGCCGCCGCAAAATAATCTTGTATGTTCAAGCTGTTTTGAAATTCCTGAAGCTGAACACGCAAGCGTAGCATTGCGGAGCGGTTGTTCAGGGGCGAAGCCTACCGCCCATACCGGCTTCGGTATAACAAATAATCTCCCAACAACCACAGACTCACCGCAACCGCAGCCCGCCGACCCGCAACCGAAAACTTCGCATGTTGCCCTTCAAGACAAAAAAACTGTTGATGGTGATGCGAATGGTTTGAGTGCAGCGGTTGTTCGCGGGCGGGATTTATCGTCGGAATTGGTTTCGGAATCGCTTTTGCCGAAGCGTGGTGATTCGGAGAGGTTTCGTTTATTTTTGAAGGAGCTTGCGGGTGTACCGGCGGGCATGCTGAAGGTTAGCGAGGCGGAGTTAGTTGAGCGGGTGGTGGCGTTTAGGGCGGAGAGTTTGGCGGTGAGCAGTCCGGCGTTTGAGGCGTTGGCGATTAAAAATTTGCGGGCGGATATTTTGCCGGATTTTTTGGCAGACAAGAAATTGGATGACAAGAGTATTGAGGGCAACGAGGCGCACGAAAGCGAATCTGTTTTGACAGCAACGAACCAAAGAAGCAAATTTAAAGCTGCATGGAAACCGAAATTTGAACAAGTTGCGTATTACGAGCAACGGCAAATTGATTCGGATGATATTTATCGTAACGATAATTCTGACATCAATTCTAAGAATAAAATTGATACGGAAAATAAGCCGTTGCCCGACAAAATGTATTCGTCAAATGGGCGAAAGCGGCAGTTGTCCGCTATTCAACCTCGCGGAGTTGAAACGGAAAAAAGCCGCGAATCGAGTGATTCGGGTAATGCGGGCAATGTTATCAATCCGCCGAATTCTTTGACCGCATCGAAGCAATCATTGCCGAGCTTGCCGCAATTAAATCACGATCAACCAAACACAAATTCGTCAATTGATACCCAAAAAACGCAAGATAAAAAATTCGTAAACCAACCGCTTGATTCGCACGCTAATATTGTTCCCGCGAATTATACCTTGCCGAACGCGATACCGAACACAACGCCAACACCGAACGCGAATCTCCAACCGCAACCGCAACTGTCAAACATTCAAAATGATTGGGAATCTCACGCACGGCAAGCTATTGCGATTTTGCAGCATGACATGGAAACGACGTCGGCGTTGCGGACTTTTTCCAATGACGTGAAGTTACGGTTATTGGAGTTATCGGTGGGTAATCGCGGCGAAGCAGTTAAGCCGCTCGCAACAGCGGAAAAGCAAATAAACGAATTTTGGACGAACCAAATGTTAGGTTTGGCGACGATTATGGATGAGATGATTATTCCGAATCGTGTTACGAGGTATGATTCGGCGTTGGCGAGGTTTGAGGGCGGTATTGCGGCGTTACGGCAAGTTTGCCCGTTGCGATTGAGGAATGTGCAACTGGTTCAGAGTGATGAAAAACATCACATCTCATTTGGAAATTTTCAAATACACGAGGAAGATTGCAGAGCCGGAGAAAATATTTCTATTTATCTTGAATTAGAGAACCCAACCGTAAAAAATTTAACACAAGGTTATAACGTAAAAGTATCAGTTGCCTACGAAATAATAGACACAACCGCAAATGTTGTACAAGCACGCAACATGGGAACGGTAGAAGATGTTTCGTCTGTCCCCAAACGCGACCATTTTATAAAAATGGCAATAGACCTAAAAAGAAATCTACCGCAAGGAAATTACAACTTACGAATCCACGTTACCGACCTAAACAACCAAGACCCGCCACAAACCGTCGAAGAACAAATCCCCATCAGGATTACTCGATAAGAGGGAATTTTTAACCACAGAGGACACTGAGAACACAAAGGGGGAGTTTTATACTGAAGCTACTTTAAAATTCCTGAAGCTGAACGCGCAAGCGTAACAACGTGAAGCGGTTGTTCAAGGGAGAAGCCTATTGCCCATAACGGCTTCGGTATTTACAGAAAATCTCTACACGGTACAATACCCGCTTCTGACCGTGAACGGTTACTTGAAGTTCAACTCTAAATAAAAATTGAAACATGTATATTCTCAAAAACAGAATTATTGTAACGTTAATTGTTTTTGCAATTCAGATTTTTCTTTCGATTTTGATATTGTCAAATTTTTCTGTTGCGCAAGATAAAACCGAAGCCAAAAAAATTGAACCGACTGTTCAAAAAATCACGGGTCTCAATGCGAAGTTTATTGTTGCGTTAATTGATGACGGGGAAGGCGGAGCTTGGATTGGGACGGAAGATGAGGGCGTTTTTCATTGCAATCTTGGCAATGGGAAAATTACACAATTCACAACGAAAAACGGTCTTAGTGATAAC